>JAISGP010000062.1 GCA_031263035.1 Lachnospiraceae bacterium
TAATGCAGATTTAATATCAGATAAAGCCTTACTTACTGCCGCGGAGCCCCCAGTTAAAGATTTGGATTTTCCATTAAGAGTTACTAAAGCTGTACTTATTTTATTAATGCCTTTTGATAGATTATTTGCACCTGAATTTAAATTCAAACTGCCTGTATTAACTGCACTAGCTCCATTATCTAATAGAGAAATGCTCTTAGTAAGAAGGTTAATTTTATTAGTAAAACTGCTTAAATTCAATGATTTTTTATCAATCCCTAAATTAAGCTTTATACCATTTATTGATATACCATCCATTGTAAAGTCTTTTACATCACTTTGAATAAGTATACTTTTACCTTTATTTGGCATTATGGTATAAGTTAACTGTTTTATTCCTCCTACATTTGCAAATGTAGCCCCCTCGGCTTTTATATTATTGCAAATATTACTATCTAATTTAACTGTTGTTTGAAGGGCGTAACCTTTAAAGAAATCTCCTTTACATTTGCTGTTTTTTGAAATATCAATTTTTATTTCTAAATGTCCGGATTTGCCACCAAGGTTTTTCGGCCTAACTTCCCTACCATCAAGTATATATTTTATATTTATATTCCATGGCAATTCTGTATTTTTCAAATATCCTTGATAAAAAACCGGATTAGTAGATGTAGTAAAAGATATTGCTCCATTTCCATCAACAATTTTATCATCAGAATTCATATTTTTAATAGAAGAATAATTCCCATAATCCCGAATACTTTTTTCATTTGCAAATATATTTACAGCATACGCTTTCTGTACTGCTCCTCTTCCATCTAAAGAAGCATAAATCACTTCTTCTTTTTTTGACGGACTATCTGCTGCAAGTACAGGAAATCCAGATGTGGCAACTGATATTATTATTAATGCCACTAACATAAACTTAAATATTTTTTTACTCATATTTATCACCCCTACCTTAAAAAAACTTCACACCTCTAGTAGTTTTATTAATTATTCCATCAAACATATACAATAAGCCTGGTAAAGCGAAAAATACTATAACCAATGAGCAAAGTGTTCCTCTACCAAGTAAAAATCCAAGTCCAGATATTGCACCATGGGTGGTTAAAAAGCCCATTGCAAATCCAGCTACAACAAGAGCAGAACCTGAAGTTAAAATGGAAACCGCACAGGTAGTAATAGTCTTTTTAATTGCATCAATTTTACTCATCATATGTCTAAATCCTACATATCTATCTGTAAATAAAATTGCATAATCAACTGTTGATCCCAGTTGAATAGTACTTATAAGCAAATAGTCCATATAGAAAAGTTTATGACTCATAAAATAAGGGAAGCTAAGATTAATCCATACTGCTGTTTCTATTGCCACTACTAAAATTAAAGGTAATGAAACTGATTTCATAGTAAATAGCAGAATAAGAAAAACTGCCCCAATAGCAACTAAATTAATTTTTAAAGTATCACTTGTTATTGTAGTTTTCAAATCATCAGTACTAACTGTCATTCCAGCCACATAATTAGTAGAATATAGATTATTTACAGTCTTTCTAATTCTATTTACAAGATTAAAGGCACTTTTTCCTTCTAACTCACTATTTGCAGTAAGAATCATACGACTATAATTCTTACTAATAAGCATTGATAGTGTAGACTTATCTAGCATATCTTCCGGTATCTCATCACCTACCGTATCTACATAAGAGGTTATACCAATTACTTCCGGTATTTTATGAAGTCTTTCTGAAAGAAGTTTCTCCTTAGGGAAATCACCCTTAGGCACCATAATTACATAACTAACTGCTTTTCCAAAAGTATCTTCTATAGCTTTAGTATCTTTTCCTAATTTGGTTTTCTCTGAAAAGAATTTGGATGCACCGTAATAATATTCATTATTTACTGAAGCTAGAAAACTTGGCACAATTAAAATTATAAGGCAAATGGCTAAAGGAACCATTCTTTTCGTTACTCCATTTGCAAATCTAGAAAAACTTGGCATAAAGCTTCTATGTTCTGTCCTAGCTAAAGCCTTATTAAACTGAATAATTAAAGCTGGAGTTAGTACAAATACAGTAAGAAGGCTAATTGCTATACCTTTAGATAAGGCTAAACCGAGATCAGGTCCAATTTTGAATTTCATAATACACAAGGCAGCAAATCCAATAACTGTTGTAAGTCCGCTGCTTAAAATCGAGCTTGTTGACATCGTTAATGCTTCAAAAATATTTTCCTTAACATCTCTATTAAGATTATCTTTTCTTATTTCCTTATACCTATGAATAAGAAATACCGAATAATCTAAACACACTGCCAGTTGCAGAACTCCCCCTGCCGCATTGGTTACGAAAGATATTTTGCCAAAGATTAAATTACTCCCCATATTTATAATAATTGCCACCCCAATAGAACCTAAAATCAAAAGAGGCTCCACCCAAGATGTTGTTGTAAGAATTAAAACCAAAAGTGCAAATGGTACAACTACTAAAACAATCATTCCTACTTCCTTTGTTACTGAAGTAGTTGAAGTTGCAATATCTACAGCGTTACCAGACATTGCATTTTTATCACCAATAATTTTCCGAATATGATTAACTGCTGCCACATCCTTGTCTTCATCAATACTTACTGTATAAATGGCAGTCTTATCTTTATAAAATGAATTAACTAAACTCTGGTCATATACTTCTAGTGGTTGATCAACATCTACACTATCATCAAGCCATGTAACATCAATAACTCCATCCACCTTTTTCAACTTTTCTTTTATTTGCAAAGCCTTATAAACAGATACATCTTTTACCATAACTCTAGCGTTAGGTATTCCTCCCTTAAATTCCTCATTCATCTTTTCTAAAGAAACTGTAGATTTCGTATCTGACGGAAGATAATCCATCATATCATAATCAACTTTAACAAAGGGTCTTGCAAGTAAAGCTAAAATTGCTGCAAATAAGAATATAACAAATATAAAATTCTTATGATTTACCACCCACTTAAAGAATTTAGCCTTCAATCTAATCACCCCTTACAAAAAAGCCAAATAATATAACCTTATTTAGAAGCATAATTCCTAGCTAAATACTAGGAATTAACTATAAACATAATATCATTGAGCAATACCAGTGTCAAGATTTTTCTATCTTTTTTATTAAAAATACTCCCTTAATATCATATCCAAATATTCATACTTTAAATAGCTTTGTATCTTTTCTAAGGTATCAGCATGAGTAGGCCTATCAACCTTACCCAGATATTCCACCAATGCCATAGCAGACCAGGTTAAACCTCTAATACAAGTTATAGAAATAAAAAGCTTGGTACGCTCTTCTATATTGTATAATGGTAATCTATCTCCAACTTTTTCTTTATAGACCCTTATAAAATTATGTATCTCATCAGTAGAAAGAATTGTATCTGTTTTCCAATTTGTTGTAGTAGGTGCAAGAAAATGCCCCATGTCCATGGCAGGGTCACCGATTAAGGGCTTTTCCCAATCAATCAAATAATTCTCCTTATCTATTCCATTAATCAAAAAGTTAGAAGAATTAAGTTCTGTATTTATTATCGTAGCCTTATATTTCTGTAATTCCCTACTATCAAATATAATCCCTGCTGCTCTAAGAAACATCTCATCAATTTTCTTTATAACATTTTTATCTGCAATATCTGACTTTCTATAAATATCAAACATTTTATTACACTCAGTTATGATTTCATTTAATGGAGACTTAGATATTATTACTCCATCAAATTCTTTTGTTAATTCAGCATTTCTAAAAAAATTCTCTCTAAACCCATTCTCTCTTAATTTCTCATAAGCTTTACTATGTATATCAGCCAAAATTTCTGCTGCAATATTCAAATCACTCTTATAATCTAGTGGTTCCCCAGGTAAATACTCCATAATTAAAACACCATCGTCTAATATTTTCTTCGAATTATCTACAAAAAAAACCTTTGGAGTTCTTCCCGTATTTTCTAGTAATGATAAAGCATTATACTCATATTCTATTTGATTATCTAAATGAAGCTGACTTCCTTTATTTACTCGAAGTACATATTTTTTATCTGTTACAGGATGTGGGAAAATAAAATTCTGATTATATTCTCCACTTTTAAATTCTTTCAAAATAATAAGGCACTCACAAGGAATGCCTAGAATTTCTTTAATATTATCCTGATTTATATATTTCTGTAATATATTATCAACCATACTCTTAAACCTAATTTTCTATTTATTTTAAA
>JAISGP010000113.1 GCA_031263035.1 Lachnospiraceae bacterium
TTAGTTCATCTAACTTGTCTGTTCTTATAAACATATACTCCATGTTAGTTACATTGGAAGTGTTCCAACTAGAAAAATCAATACTTGTTAATTCATTACTGTAGGCAAAGATCCATCCCAAATCAGTTACAGAAGAAGTATCAAAAGAAGATAAGTCCAAAGAAATTATCTTATCCATATATGAAAACATTTCATACATATCTGTTACTCCAGCCGTTTTAAAATCTCTTAAATTAAGGCTAGTTGTTTGGCAATCTTTAAACATTCTACTTGTATCATTTAACTTGGGGGTTGAACCAATAGTAGATATTTTCACATCACCTTCTAATAATCCTTGATTTAACACCAAATCGGAAAAAGCTGAATTCAATGAAGTTAAATCCTCCATCTCCATTAATACAGCATCATTATTTTCTTCTAAGGTTATTCCAGCCGAATAATCCCCTGCAAAACTACTTTCATCTTCAATAAATTTCCCAGTTTTATCTACAGTACCTTGTTTGCAAATAATACTGGATGCTTTAATCCCTAAATCATTTACTCCAGTATTCACAGAAAATGTATTCATATATTCTTCATTTGTAGAATAATCAAAAAGTATGGGAGTATCATCAGTTCTATTCCACTGAATAAGAAGTCCATTAACACTTGGATTTGGATTTTGGGGTATATTCTCATTTTCATCTTGTCCATCATTAATAGAACTGTTTCCATCTGAACTTTGATTATCTATATCTTCTGCTTTAACATTAATATCAAAATCAAACGTCTTAGGCAAATTACCAATTTTAGCCCTGTTAATTGAAATTTGAACACTATCAAAATCTACAACAGTTGTTCCTTTTGCAGATTTTAAACTTACAAGCTCTATTTCTTGATGTGGTTTAAATGTATACTCAGTCTTTATCCCTTTATTTAATTTTAAAGGTAAAAGTCTACCATTTGCATCAGTAGTTTTAACCTGTATCCCCTTTAAAGTAATTGTATAATCACTTATAACACTTCCATCTTTTCCTATTAAATTGGCAAATGATAAACTTACTTTAAACCCTTTTTCTGAGTTAGAGTTAAGAACTATACTTGTGTCATCATCGCTTATCTTTTTATTATCACTGTCTTTTATAGAAAATGTTTTAATTAATTCACTAGGATTTTTACTATTGTCTGTAAGTGTTTTTTCTTCAGTTTTCTTTTCAACTGCTTTATTACTATTATTTATATTATGTTTTTTATCACTCTCTTCTACAAATTGCTTACCAAAGTTTATATTTGGTGCCTTTGTAATCTTTACTCCATTTTCATTTGCAAATATTTTTATAGGTGATAAAAACGGGAATATTAATCCGCTTATTAAAATAACCGCCAATATAATACTTTTAATTTTTTTCATAACAAACCTCTTTCCTCAATAAATACAAAATCTTGAGGATATCTTACTTGCTAAATAAAAGTTTTACCTTTTATTTTTTCTCTTTACTATAACTACAACAATTATACCTATCACTGCTACTGCTCCTAATCCAGCATAAAGCAAGATATTCGCATTATCTCCAGTATTTACTGATTTAGTTATAGAAACTGTCTCACTTTTTCTACCTGCTTCTAAAGTTATCTGTCCTTTTCCAGTTGCTACATCAGAAGCTTTCACAGAATTGCTACTAACGCTACACAACAGAATTGATAACGTCAAAATTAAAATGCTTTTAGTTACTTTTTTCATGTGATTTCTCCTCTTCTTAAAATTAACTCGTTCCAATCTGAAAAATAACTATTTTTCTCTTTTATGTCAAAATAAATATGTCTTTTTAATCTTTATAGTTAATCTTCTTAGTACATTATCCTATAAAACGATTTTTCTTGTTTATGAAAATCTGAGCTGATTTCTAGAAATTGTTGGTTAATAGACAATTTTTGATTTTTTTCAAAAAAACAACTAAAAATCCAATTTAAATTAATTTAAAATTTAATGATTATCTCAAATTTTAGATACTTAACAAATACTTTTCATATAAAAAGCTTTATTCTTGTATGTACTTTCTTAAATTTATACTTTCTAATTTCAAAAGTATTATCATAACAAATCCAGCTATTTTTCTACATAAAAAAAGCTGTTATTATCTATAATTTCCTTTAAGTAAAAGTAATATAACCTAAAAGGTTTCTAGATAAATAACAACTTTTTTAATTTTTTTCATTATAACAATTTAGCGAAAAGCTATACTTTGAGCTATTATATTAGTTTTGATTTATCAAAACTGATAAAGTATTTTTTCTTTATCATGAGAAGTTTACTTCTCATAATATATATTATCTGATTTTCAACTCTTCCAACAACTTTTTATATCTTTCCGGTATAAGACTTTGAGATCCATCGCAAATGGCTTTGTCTGGATCTGTATGTACTTCTATCATCAATCCATCCGCACCTGCTGCAATACCTGCCTTAGCTCCAGCTTCAACAAGCCACCATTTTCCTCCTGAATGACTAGGATCTATAATAATCGGAAGATGAGTTAATCTTTTCATAACCGGAACTGCCAAAATATCTAAGGTATTCCTTGTATAAGTTTCAAAAGTTCGAATTCCTCGCTCGCAAAGGATTACATTAGGATTACCATTATATAAAATATATTCAGCAGAGCTTAGCCATTCCTCATATGTTGCATATAATCCACGTTTAAGAAGAATTGGTTTATCTATCTTACCTAACTCTTTAAGAAGCTCAAAATTAGACATATTTTTTGAGCCAACCTGAATCATATCTACCTTTTCAATAAAAATATCTAAATATTTTAAAGTAGTTAACTCTGATACTATAGGAATCCCCACTTCTTTTCCAACCGAATAAAGAATATCTATTCCTTCTTTTCCTAATCCTTGAAATGAATATGGACTAGTACGAGGCTTAAATGCTCCCCCTCGAAGAATATCTGCTCCTGCTTCTTTTACCGCTTTTGCTATTTCAAGAGTTTGGTCATAATCTTCAATAGTACAAGGTCCTGCAATATTAGAAATATTGCCTCCACCAAAGGAAGCTTTTCCTACGCTAACTATACTATCTTCTTGACCTTCTCGCCTTCCAGATAGTCTAAACCTTTCATTAATTAATTTTTCATTACCCAAATCTCTTTCCACAACTTAAGCCTCTTCTATTGCCTTCCCAATATCATTTCTCATATACTTATTCTCAAAATGTATCCACTCAGTAGCCTTGTAAGCATTGGCTCTAGCCTCTTTTAATGTATCACCTTTAGCAGTAATACCTAAAACTCTACCTCCATTTGTAAGAATCTGTCCATCACGTTCTACAGTTCCTGCATGGAAGCAATAATATCCCTCATGTTTGTCAAATTCCTCAAAACCAGTAATTGGAATTCCTTTTTCATATTTTACAGGATAACCTTTTGAAGCTAAAACTACGCAAACTGCAGCGTTATCTTCAAATTGCAAATCAATTTTATCTAAATTTCCATCTATACAAGCTTCAATTACTTCAATTAAATCATTTTTCATTCTAGGAAGAACTACTTGTGCCTCTGGGTCTCCAAATCTTGCATTATATTCAAGAACCTTTGGCCCATCAGCTGTAAGCATTAACCCAAAGAAAATTATTCCTTTAAATTCCCGACCTTCTGATTTCATAGCATCAACAGTTGCCTGATAAACATATTTATTGCAAAAATCTTCTACTTCCTTTGTGTAAAAAGGACTTGGAGAAAATGTTCCCATACCACCTGTATTTAGACCTGTATCACCATCACCAGCTCTTTTATGATCTTGAGCTGAAGTCATAGTCTTTATAGTCTTACCATCAACAAAAGAAAGTACAGATACCTCTCTTCCGGTTATAAATTCTTCAACTACCATTGTATTTCCGGAAGCACCAAACTTTTTATCTACCATTATTTCTTCTACGCCGGCTTTTGCTTCCTCAAAACTATTGCAAATAAGAACTCCCTTACCTAAAGCAAGACCATCTGCCTTTAAAACAGTAGGATATTTTGATGTTTTAAGAAATTCAAGTGCTGAAGTGGCATCTGTAAATTTCTCATATCCGCAAGTTGGAATATTATATTTTTTCATTAAATCTTTTGCAAATGCCTTTGACCCTTCAATAATTGCTGCATTCTTTCTAGGTCCAAAAGTACGAATACCTTCTTTTTCTAGTTCATCTACTAAACCTCCAACAAGAGGATCATCCATACCTACAATAACAAGATCAATCTTTTCAGTTTTAGCAAAATCTACTATTTTCTCGAATTCCATTGGTCCAATTGGAACCAATGTGGCAATTTGCCCTATACCGGCATTTCCCGGTGCACAGTAAATTTTATCTACCTTGTCTGACTTTGCAACTGAATTTGCAATTGCATGCTCTCTTCCGCCACCACCTACGATAAGTACTTTCATAATCATCCTCCATCAAAAAAACTTAATTTAATTACTATGAAAACAATTATAACCTATTTAAAGAAAAACAACTATATCTTTTTTAGTTTTAATAATTTTAATCTTCTAATACTGCCTTTGCAACAATTTTGGCATATTCTTTTCCACCTTGAATATTGGGATGGGTTTTATCTTCCCAGAACCAAGATGGATTTTTCTTTGCCAAAGTTAGCCAATCTATAACCTTCATATTTGACTTTTCTTTAGCATTTTCATTTAAAAGATTATTTACAGGAATTTGTATTTTACTTACATAATTAGGCTCAAATACATTTACCCAATAAATATTTCTTTTTGTTCCAATAATATTATAGAATTTATCAAATTGAGCCTGAGAAAATACATCATTTGTACCCAATTCCACAATTACATTCTCATATAACTGATTTTTATTTTTCAAATTCTGAACCACATCATAAGAATTATATAATTGTCTTGAGATAGCTCCATCAATTTTAATCAAAGGAAAAATCTCTTGCAAATCCGGTGCAATATCAATCATAACAGAATCACCAATAGCTGTAATTCTCATGGTTTGCCCCTTAATAACCTGCTCTCTTGTCAAACCATACTTTTTCATCAAAGCACTTATCTTTGCGTCAGATATTACAACTTTAGGCTTTACTTTCGCCTTGTTCATCTCATCTATTTTTTTCTGATTTGCTTCAATCTTCTTTTGATTAGCTTCTAATCTATCTGCCAATTTCTGCTGTGCATCTGTCAGCTTTTTACTGGGAGATATTACTAAGCCGACAATAGCTATAATCACAACAACAGTACTTATATAAAATGGTATTTTACTTATCACATTATATGGTGGTAGAAACCATTCTTTTAATTTTGCAAATGTATTTCTAAAATCAAATCCTTTTAATGGAATTTCCACAAATCTATATGACAATTCACTAACAACTAATATTAAAATCAATTCTAAAATTACTACTCCCGGCATTTTATGAGCAGAAGGTCCTATTTTACTTTCAAAAAAAATCATTATGGGAAATTGCCAAAGATAAATCCCATAAGACCTTGAACCTATATATGCAAATAAAGGATTTGTAAGAATTCGATTTAATATTAAATCCGGAAGTATCAACAGAGACAAGAGAACAACTGAAATAAGACTTACAAGATACATTCCCCCTCTATATACAAAGCTATTATCTGAGCTTAATGTAAAAAAGCTTAAAACTAAAAGAATTGTTACAACTATCCCTACTAAGTTTAGCTTAAATCTATTAGTTTTATCTTGTTCATTTGCAAATATATCCATATCTGAAATAAAAGCAAGACCACAGCCCATTAAAATACTAAATATTCTTGTATCTGTTCCATAATAAACTCTTGTTGGATCAGTGCCAGGTTTAAAAAGAACTGCCATTAAAATACCTGATATTAAACTTAAAATAAATAGACCTATTCCAGCTTTTTTCTTATCTTTTACAAATCTATATATTAAGAAAAATATTATTGGCCATACTAGATAGAATTGACCTACAATTGCCAAGTACCAGATATGACTAAAGGGTGATTCTGGTCCAAATTTAGCAAAGTAAGATCCTCCATTTGCAATCTGCCACCAATTATTAGAAAATGTTAAACTTGATAAGAATACTCCTTTTAAATTATTTAAAAATACTCTATCAAATAGTGTAATATATGCTCCACAAGTTATTAAAAGGGTAATGAGTACCGGATATAGGCGTTTAAGCTTTTTCACATAGAAACCTAATACATCAATGCCATTATAAATTTCTACTTCTCTTTTAAGAGAAGCTGTAGTTAAATATCCAGTTACTACAAAAAAGATAGGTACACCTAAGTACCCACCTTTCATTATTTCTGGAGTTAGATGGTAAAATATAACACCTAAAACTGCCAGAGTTCTAAGCCCATCTATACCTTTTATATACTTGTGTCTTATACTGTCACGTGGCATTTTTAATTCCTTTTTTAATGAATTTTACCCAATAAAAAACTCTTCATCCTTTACCCAAATAATAAATATACAAACTCTTAAATTATAGTTTTAATACCATCTCAACCATCTTCACACAAAGGATCTATAAATTTAATTCAAGTAAATGATTGATTAAAGCTAATTTCCATGAAGATTTGTTATTACTAACCATAGCGAAATTTTCGTTAGGACGTTGCACGATGCCCGGGACGTCCGTGCGTCGTTCAAGCGTAGCGCGTTTCGCTAAGGACGTTCCCTACTTGGCGAGTGCAAGGAGTAGAAAATAAGCGTGTTAGGAATAATAAATCTTCTTGGAAATAATTTTAAATTTTCCCATTTGCAATTAAATTTATAGCTTCCGGTAAAATTACCCACTCAGCTTCTTTCATCACTCTCTGCTGCAAAATCTTCGCCGTATCATCTTTATGTACTTCTACAGCTTTCTGCAAAATGATTGGACCTGTATCTGTTCCTTCATCAACAAAATGAACTGTTGCTCCAGTTATTTTAACACCTCGCTCTAGAGCGGCTTCATGAACCTTAAGCCCATAAAATCCAGTTCCGCAAAAAGAAGGAATAAGAGAAGGGTGAACATTAATAATACGGTTTCTATATTTTTCAATCATCTTAGGAGGAATAACTACTAAGAAACCAGCTAATACAATTAAATCAGCCTTAAGTTCATCAATCTTTTCAATAAGAGCATCATTAAAATCAGCTCTATCTTGGAAATCTTTTGGACTTATAACGAAATCTGATATTCCCGCTTTCTTAGCTCGCTCTAAGGCGAATGCATCTTTATTATTGCTTATAACACCAACTATTTCAGTGTTAGTGATTTTCTTAGAATTTATAGCATCTATTATAGCTTGAAGGTTTGTTCCTCCACCAGATACAAGAACTACTACTTTTAGCATAGTTTCCTCTTTTCAATTTAATATATAACTATTCATCTCTGATTTTAAAAAACTGTATAATATGATTTGGCTTTTTCAATTTAATTTCAAGATATTTTAAATTGGTATAACCTATTATAAAATATTTTCTAATTAAATTATTCCCTTATCTCAGCTTTTTATTCTAAGGTTACACCTTTATCCCCAGACTTAATGTATCCTATTTTATATGGTGTTTCACCAGCTGCTTTAATAGCTGCCATAGTTTTTTCTACTGCAGATTTATCAACAGCAACGACCATGCCAATTCCCATATTATAAGTGTTATACATCATCTCTTCTGAAACATCACCTGTTTTAGCCAAAAGTCTAAAAATAGCAGGTACTTCATAGCTATCTTTTTTAATAACTGCATGAGTATTATCTATAAGCATACGTGGAACATTTTCATAAAATCCTCCACCGGTAATATGACTACAAGCCTTTATAGTAATACCTGCTTCTTTAATACTTCTAAGAGCTTTAACATATATTTTAGTTGGTGTAAGTAAACATTCTCCTAAAGTCATGCTAAGTTCGTCATAATATGTTTCAAGATTTTCCTTTGTCATTTCAAATATTTTTCTAACAAGAGAAAAACCATTTGAATGAACTCCAGATGAAGCTATACCAATAAGAACATCCCCATCTTTAAGATTGGCACCTGTAATTAAATCTTTTTCATCAACAATTCCTACAGAAAAACCTGCAAGATCATATTCATCCTCCGGATAAAAACCTGGCATCTCAGCTGTTTCTCCACCGATTAAAGCGGCTCCTGCCATTTCACATCCATCTGCAACACCTTTAACTATATCTGCAATCTTTTCCGGATAATTTTTACCACAAGCTATATAATCTAGGAATAATAATGGTTCTCCACCGGCACAAGCTATATCATTTACGCACATAGCTACACAGTCTATACCAACTGTATCATTTTTATCCATTAAAAATGCTAATTTAAGCTTTGTTCCTACTCCATCAGTACCTGAAACCAAAGTTGGCTTCTCCATACCTTTAAATTTCTCTAATGAAAACGCACCTGAAAAACCACCAATTCCAGTTAAGACTTCATCTCTCATGGTTTTAGCAATATGCTTTTTCATCAATTCAACTGATTTGTATCCTGCTTCAATATCTACTCCTGAACTCTTATAATCCATGCCATCCTCTTTCTTAAAATATCTTATTTATTGACTTTGTATAATTTAATTTATCGGAAGTAAAAATATGTTCCTTTGCAAAAGGTATATATTTTTACGACGAACTTAGCGAAAAGCTATGCTTTGAGCTGTAAAAATAGTTTTGATCTATCAAAACTAATAAAGCATTTATGCTTTATTATGAGAAGTTTACTTCTCATATTTTTTATATCCAACTTCTTGAAGTTTAGCATCCTTAGCACTAACTTCATCTTTCATCTCTTCTTTAAAATCTTTTAATTTCTGTAAAAGTGCTTCATCTGAAGTAGCTAAAATTTTAGCTGCTAAAATTCCGGCATTTTTACCACCATCCATAGCAACAGTAGCAACCGGTACACCTGAAGGCATTTGAACAATTGATAAAAGCGCATCCATTCCTTCAAAAGCTCCACCACTCATAGGAATTCCTATAACAGGCATTGGGAAAATTGCTGCACACATTCCAGGAAGATGAGCTGCCATTCCTGCTCCGGCAATTATAACCTTTATCCCTTTACTTTCAGCAGACTTAGCATAATCAAAAAATATATCTGGCATTCTATGAGCTGAAATAATAGTCATCTCATACTCAATCCCAAATTTCTCCAACATATCTGCTGCTTTTGACATAATCTTCATGTCAGAATCACTACCCATTACAATTCCTACTTTTGCCATAACATCCTCCTACAAAAAACTAATCTGATTTATACAAATACAAATCTAAAAATAATTGACGAAAAACTATCATTTCTTTATATCAATTCAAAAAAATACAACTATATATTATATCATAATCCTCTTACAAATAAAATCAGAAACACCACTATCCAAAGAAAATTTAATCCAATTCCCCATTTGGCATTTCTAACTTTTTTATTCTTCTCTTTTAAACCTTGAATTCCATAATATAACCCATAAATTGAAAGTGCAATAAGCCCCAGAGAAATAAATCCTACAATTATATTTATCTTTCCATCTAATAAATATGATATTGCAAATAATAAACCTAAAACAAAGAAAACCACAATACTTGAAAGTAATGATCTTCTTCCTTTTTTAGAAACACTCATTGCTTTCATCTTTTTTTTCATTTCCATCTTTTCAATTTCTTCAATGGAAAGATTTCTTTTCTTTGTATCATTATCTAACTTAGACTTTGGAGACTTTGTTTTACCTTGTTTTTTTCTTAATTTTAACTTCATGAAAAACCTCATAAATTATAAATCCCAAAATAACACCAATTGTATTTAAAATAATATCATCCACATCAAAACAACCTACTTCAGTTATAAGCTGAAAGATTTCAATAATTAAGCTAAATCCAATTCCTAAAAATGTTGTTTTAAAGAAATTTCTGTATTTGCTACCCATGGTTACGAAAATACCAAAAGGAACGAAAATCAAAATATTACCGGCAACATTTTTAATAAATAAGTATAATTGCCCAGCCTTAGCTAAGTTCCAATACCTTTTTATCTCATTAAAAGGAACAATATTATATTTTAATCCAATAGGTACTCCACTTCTACCATACCAATCAGAAAAAATCAAAAAATATACTAAAAACACAAGATAAATTACAAATAGAAACTTACCCCATATTCGTATATGCTTTCTTTTTTTATTTGTCAAATTAAAACCTACCCTCTATATAAAAATCAATTATCTGTAGTAATTATACACATGATATTTAAATATAAATATTATAACCTATCATAAAAACAACTTAATTATATAGAAAAATATTTCTCTTTCTAAGATTAACTATAAATAATTTTTATATTCTAAAAAAACAAAGTAAATATCCAATTTCATTCTATATATCTACATTAAATGCTTATAATCTATCTTAAAAAACACAAGACATATTTACTTTACACCATAAATCTCATAATATTCATCAATCTTTTTCTTCATATCATCATCTATTATAACATGACCTTTGTATTCTTTATTGTGAAGATATGATACAACCTCTTCCATAGTTACGATACTTGTAGTTTTAAGTCCATAATTTTCTTCAATTTCTGCTAATGCAGATTTTTCACCAGTACCTCTTTCCATTCTATCAACAGAAACCACAAGACCAAGTATGTCCACGTTACCAAAAGATTTAATTATAGGTACTGTCTCTCTAATAGAAGTACCGGCAGTTGTAACATCTTCAATAATTACAACCTTATTACCATCTTCAATAGGACTTCCAAGAAGAATGCCCTTATCTCCATGGTCCTTTATTTCTTTTCTATTTGAGCAATACCCAACATCACATCCACCATCTTCACTAATAGCAATTGAAGTTGCTACAGTTAATGGAATGCCCTTGTAAGCCGGTCCAAAAAGAATATCAAAATCATAACCAAACTTACTCTTAATAGCCTTACTATAAAACTCTCCCAATCTCTTCAATTGAGAACCTGTTCTATAAAATCCAGTATTAACAAAAAAAGGAGTATTACGCCCACTCTTCGTCACAAAAGAACCAAACCTCAAAACCTGACTATCAATCATAAACTCTATAAAATCCTTCTTATATTCTTCCATTTTCCCTCCTACTAAAACTTTATTATCAAAATCAATATTAATACTTTTAAATGTAATGATTGATTATAACAGATAAATATATAGCGTTCTATGGCGATAGTCGAATTTTCGTTACGATGAGCACCATATTTCTTCCATTCTTTATCCAAAATCAAACCAGTCAAAATCTTTTATTTAGTTAATTAATTGTATTAGCTAAATATATTGCGTTATGACCATAGTGCAATTTTCGTTAGGACGATGCACGATGCCGAAACGTCCGTGCAACCTTCAAGCGTAGCGCGTTTCGCTAAGGACGTTTCCTATTTGGCGAGTGCAAGGAGTAGAAAATAAACGTGTCTAACGCATTATATATTTAGCTATACAATCATTCAATAATTAAAAAATGCTCCTAATATCCCTCAACATATCCTCTACTGCCGCCCTACTAGCTTCTCCAAAATTCTCTGCTCCAAACTTCTCATACTTCTCCTGTTTATAAGCAGCAATAATACCCCTTGAAGAATTAACTATAGCACCTAATCCATCCTCATTAAAAAATGGTTTTAAATCTTTAGCAATTCCACCTTGTGCTCCATAACCCGGAACAAGAATGTAAGCCTTAGGCATAACCTTCCTAAGCTCTTCTGCCATCTTTGGATAAGTAGCTCCAATAACAGCTCCCACATAAGAATAAGAATCACCCATATGGTCCTTACCCCATTCATTTATCTTCTCACCAACAATTTCATATAATGGCTTACCATCAATTATTCTATCTTGAAACTCTCCACTTGAAGGATTAGAAGTTTTACAAAGAATAAAAATTCCCTTTTTCTCTTCCTGTGCCACCTCTAAAAATGGCTTAATACCATCAATACCAAGATAAGGATTAACAGTTACAAAATCCTCATTAAATAAAGAATATTCTTTATTTCCAACCTTAGTCTTACCAAGATGAGCAATTGCATAAGCCTTTGAAGTGGAACCAATATCTCCACGCTTAATATCACCAATGACAATTAAACCCTTCTTCTTAGCATACTCGCAAGTTCTTCTAAAAGCTTCGATACCCTCTACACCAAACTCTTCATACATGGCTATCTGAGGCTTTACAGCTGGAATTAAATCATAAACATTGTCAATAATCTCTTTGTTAAACTCAAATATAGCTTCTGAAGCACCCTTTAAAGTCTCTCCAAATTCTGAATATGCATTACCTAATATTTTTGCAGGAATAAAACTCATCTGTGGATCCAAGCCAACTACAATAGGTGCATTTTTTTCTTTTATCTCTTTAACTAATTTATTAATCATTACATTCCCTCCAAAACTGAAATACCCTTTTCAAGCTGCGCATCTTTATCTTTAGAATTATTTGCAATTACAATATGAGGTTCAATTCCCTTTTTATGGATACTCTCCCCATTAGGTAAAAAGTATTCCCTAGTTGTAAGAGTAATTATGGTTCCATCAATTAATTCAAAAGGTGTTTGAATAATTCCCTTTCCATAAGTTCGCTCTCCAACAACAATACATTTTTTCTTATCTTTTAGTACTCCTGTAAAGATTTCAGATGAACTGGCAGTATCTTTGTTCACAAGGACTACGATAGGTTTTTTCCAAATCACTTTTCCATTAGACCTAACTGTATTAACAACCCTATCATTTTTATCCTTTTCTGTTAAAATAACACCCTTTGGCACTAATGTATTTAACATATTTGTAGCAGCTTTCACAATCCCACCGCCATTATCACGCAAATCTATTATAAGACCATGGACGTCTTTTTTATTTAATGATTTTAGTGCTTTAGTCCACTGTTCATCTGTATTTGCATTAAATTCATTAACTTTAATATAGCCTATTTTATTTTTACCGGAGGTTATCACCTTATCCTCTACACTGGTAACATTAATGTCAGTTAAGATTACTTCAATGATTTTTAATTCCTTGGGATTTTTAGAATAATAAGTTATTTTAACCTTATCACCCTTTTTATACCCCTTTAAAATATCATTTTTTAAAGATGATATTTCTTTATCTCCAATTTTAGTAATATAATCTCCTGATTTTAAGCCTGCTTTTTCTGCCGGAGTATTTTTATATACAGAACTAATCTTGATATTTCCGGATTTCGTATCCTTAGAATATGTAAAACCTAAACCAACATATTTGCCATCAACTCCAGAATTATACTCTTTAAGCTGTTCTTTACCATAGTAATTTGCGTAAGGATCTGAAAGCCCTGCCACATATCCAGCCATTAAATAATCTTGCAAATTTTCTTTATCAAGGTCACCACGATAGTTCTGATTTACAATTACCTCTGCCTGCTTAAGCTTAATAAATTCTTTTATACCTAAAGCATCTGCTTTACCTGTTATCAATGCTAAAATCAAGTATAAAACAATTAATATTATTACGACAAAGAGGGCACCATACAGTGCCCCTTTTTTTAATACTTTATTATATTGTTTTTTGTCTTCTAAATCTACCGACAATATCTCATCCCCCAAATTAAAAACTATCTATTATACTCTTAAATGCTTTCTAATTGTAAGGAAACTTCCAACAAAACCAATACCAATACCTAGAATAAGTCCTAAAGGAAGTAGTGTTGCATAAACCTTATGTACAGGTAAAAATTCCATAATATTATTTAATAGTGCAAATTTACTCATAACATAGTGAATTGCTCTATTATACATAACGTACAGAATTGCCAATGGAATTATGGCTCCAATAACTCCTATCAATACACCTTCTAAAACGAAAGGTGCTCTAACAAAGCTATCTTTAGCACCAATATACTTCATAATGGCAATCTCTTCTCGCCTTATATTAATACCCATAGTTACAGTATTAGAAATAAGGAAGATAGATACTGCAAGGAGAATAGCAATTACAATAGCCGATGCAATACCTAATAATTTATTTACTTTTGTAAGAGTCTTAGCTACCACATCACTATGTCTAACCTCTCTTACTCCATTTAAAGCTTCAGCCGAACTAACTAACTTGGCTTGCTTTGAAACATCTTTTAAATATACTTCGTAGTTATCTGAATAAGCAAGAGGATTATCATCTTTAAATCCCTCCATAAGTTGCTTATCTCCGTCAAAATAATTTTCAAAGTTTTTAAGAGCTTCTTCCGGTGAAACATATTTTACAGATAAAACTCCATCAAGTTGCTTTAATTCGGTTCCAATCTCGTCTTTAGTAGCCTTCGTTGTATCTTGTTTAAAGAAAACTGTAAAAGCAACACCTTCTTCAGCTTTCTTAACCATAAAGTTTACGTTTAATACCATGGCAAAGAATACACCAAAAACAAATATACAGGCAGCCATAGTGGCGATAGATGCTATTGAGAACATCTTATTACGTCCGATATTCTTAACACCCTGTCTCATAGAATACCCAAATGTACTAATCCTCATGAATATATCCTGCTCCTTTCTCGTCACTGACAATATTGCCTTTTTTCATATGAACAACACGTTTTCTCATTTGATTAACAATATCTTGGTTATGTGTAACAACAACTACTGTAGTTCCTCTTTCATTTGCCTCTTCAAGTAATTTCATGATTTCCCAAGAATTAGTTGGGTCAAGGTTACCTGTAGGCTCATCTGCTAGAAGAATACTAGGCTCATTAACAATAGCTCTAGCAATAGCCACACGCTGTTGCTCTCCACCTGATAATTCCTGTGGATAGCTCTTATATTTTTGAGCAAGACCTACAAGAGAAAGAGCAGCCGGAACTTTAATCTTTATAAGTCTAGTTGGTTTTTCTGTAACTCTTAGTGCAAATGCAATATTATCATAGATATTTCTATCTTTTAAAAGACGGAAATCTTGGAAAACAACTCCAAGCCCACGACGATACATAGGAATCTGTCTATGTTTTAATCTACCAAGATTCTTTCCATTTACCATAATAGTCCCAGAAGTTGGATCAAGCTCTTTCATAATAAGCCTAATAAGAGTAGATTTACCAGAACCACTATCTCCAACAACGAAAACAAATTCACCCTTTTCAATTTTTAAATTAATATGATTTAAAGCATGAATGCCTTTCGTATATTCCTTTGTTACATCCTTTAATTCAATCATAAATCCTCCTAGATTGATATACATAACTTATTGGCACTTTATATGTATAAAATGCCTAATATTATTCTAATCTTATCCAACAAATAATCAGATAAAAATTAATTCATATTAATATTGAGTTTCTTCAACGTGTTTCATATACTTAACAACCATAAGGGCTATCTTAAATGCCATAGCATCATCAAATACACGTAAATCCAACCCAGTACTCTTAAGTAACTTATCTAAACGATATACTAACGTATTTCTGTGAATATAAAGTTGTCTAGATGTTTCACTTACGTTAAGATTGTTCTCGAAAAATTTATTTATAGTGTACAAAGTCTCTTCATCAAAATCTTCAGGACTTTTATTTTCGAAAATCTCGTGAATATACATCTTACATAAAGAAAGTGGTAATTGATATATAAGTCTGCCTATTCCCAGTGAACTATATGCAAATATAGTCCTTTCTTCAAAAAATGTAGTTCCTACATCTAGTGCAAGTTTAGCTTCTTTATATGACTTACTTACTTCTTTTAACTCTTTAACAGGAGTTCCATAAGAAATAATTACATCTTCTCCATCTTTTTTAAGTATCTCTAAATATTCATTAGCAATACGTTCAAGTTCTTTATTCTTCTCACCCTCAAGCTCTCGAATAATAATTACACTTTTCTCATCAACTGCTGTAATATAATTCTTGCCTTTATTATCTCCAAAGACGGATCTTAGACTTTCTATAGTCATATTTGACTTTTCACTTTTAGGCTGTAGTATAAATACAACTCTTCTAATCTCCATTTCAATATGAAGTTTAGCAGCACGATTATAAATATCTACAAGAAGTAAATTATCTAATAGCAAGTTCTTAATGAAATTATCTTTATCAAATCTTTCTTTATATGCCACAAGAAGGTTTTGAATTTGAAAAGCAACAAGCTTTCCAACCATATACATATCTTCTCCATCACCAACTACTAGTAACACATAAGCCAAATCATTTTCATCGAAAATCTTAAAAAATAAACTTCCTCTTATAGTTTGACTTTCAGCTGGAGATTCCACTAAAGAAATCGCTTCATTCTGAAAACTTCTATCATATCCCTTTCTATCCATAAAGGTACTTGCAAGTATTCTTCCATCTGTATCTAAAACAGCCAAATCTGCCTTAACAATATCCTTAAAGCCATCAATAGTTATTTGAAGCCTCTGATTTGATATCATATCTCATATCCTCCTTTATATTCAATATACATAATTCACAAATAACTTATTCCTTAATTCCCCCAAATAAGCATACATCTTTTGTAATTTTAATACATTTACACAAAAAATAAAAGGTTAATACAACATTTTATTGTGAAAATCTTCTGTTTTTTTTCGTGAGACTATGTTTTTTGTGCATTTTTTTCTCTATACATAATAACAACAAAAAGTATTTTTCCTCTTACTTTACCCCTGTCATGTCACAAAACTTTAAGAAATTGCAAGGTTTTTGCAAATAAAAAAGCCCTAAATTATCAGAATTAGTATCTAATAACTTAAAGCTTTATCTATAAAATCACAAAAATCTACCTTACACATGAAAGAAATTTGGCTACACCATTTTTACATAAGCATTTTGAAACATTACCATCATCAACCATACATCTATTAGTTTTTCTTTCATAGTTTGAGCAGTATTTGCACGTATGCTCTTTAAAATCAAAGAGTAAATCCTTTAAATTATCCATATTATTAGGAAATTTAAATGCACCAGACTCTGTTTCGGATTGTATTAATCCTACTTTTCTAACAAAAGCATTAATCTTCATATATACTGCCTTACCTTTGTGTTTATCTGAAAGATCTCTAACCACTGCAGTTGGTCCATATACTCTTCTTATTATTGTATCAATATTTCTTCCTCTATAAGCATGATAACTACTATCATTTTTCATTAGGTTTTTTAATTTAATAATTACCACTTGTATCCCCCTCTTTAAATATATAATTTATGTTTTCATATATTACACCACCCTTTTTCTTTTATTTCCATCATATATCTGCTTTAAATAACAGATATAGACTTATTTTATAATTCAAATTTTGTTTTATTTAATACTCTTTCTATTGTACTAATTTCACTGTAATTGCAAAATAAATTGCTATAGAGCAAATATCTACTATTGTTGTAATTACCGGAGAAGCCATTATAGCCGGATCTAATTTCACCTTACTTGCTAACATAGGAAGTGAACAACCAATAAGCTTTGAAACAATAACAGTTAAAAGTAGTGAAACTGATACTGCTATTCCAATTGGTATACTAAATCCACTTACAAAATACACTATTATATATTCTAAAATAGCAAGTATTATTCCGATTATAAATCCCACTCTAATCTCTTTCCACAGTACAGATAAGAAGTCTGAAAAATCTAATTCATCTACTGACAATCCACGAATAATCAAAGTAGCACTTTGAGAACCTGCGTTTCCGCCAGTATCCATCAATGTTGGTAAAAATACAAATAAAGCCGGTAAAAGAGAAACTAATTTTTCATTACTTTTAATAATAAATCCAGTAACTCCTGCAATAAGCATCAAAACTATTAACCAAATAATACGATGTCGCACATGTTCAAATACACCCATTTTCAAATATGTATCATCGCTGGCTTCAATAGCTGCCATCTTATGAATGTCTTCAGTTGTCTCCTCTTGAAGTACATCAATAGCATCATCAAAAGTTACGATACCAACCATACGATTACCTGTATCAATAACAGGAATAGCTATAAGCCCATATTTGTGAAAAAGTTTAGCTGCATCTTCCTTGTCGTCTGTTGTTCTAATATAAACGAAATTATCTAACATAATATCTTTAATTAAAACATCAGGCTCGTTAGTCATCAGCTCTTTAGCAGTTACAATACCCTTTAGTTCTTTTCTTTCAACAACATAACAGGTATATACTGTTTCACTTCCTAAGCCTTGTCTACGAATTGCATCTAGTGCTTCGCTAATATCCATATTATACTGTAATTCTACATATTCTACAGTCATAATGCTTCCTGCACTATCTTCAGGATATTGAAGAAGTCTATTAATATCAGCTCTTGTATCTTTATTTACTTTAGATAAAAGTTTAGTAACTACATTTGCAGGCATATCATCAAGAAAATCAACTGCATCATCTGTATACATATTTTCAAGTATTTCAGTAATTTCTCTATCTGTAAATACATTAATAAGATACTGCCTTTGGTCGTCATCCATATATGAAAATACTTCTGAAGCAACTTCTTTATCAATCATACGAAAAACAATAGCTAAATCCTTATCGTCTAATTCCATAAGTATTTCAGCTAAGTCTACTGTATTATAATCTTCAAGCATTTCCCTAACAGCTTTGTATTTTTTATCTTCAATTAATTGGAGAATTATATCTTTTGTCTGTGTGTTTTCCATAATGTGTAATTCCTTTCAAGAGAAAATATCAACACAGAGCATCTGATTTTTATACATGGAAGTATTAAGATATTCGAAAACAAGATACCACTACAGTAGCTACATAACTATATCTAATATAATGGACCATCTAGAAATAAAGATTTGTGCAAATAAAAACTCAATATAAACAATGCAAAATCAAACCTTTACAATGAAAAATGAAATAATCATATTAAAGATTTTACGTTCTAAAGATTTTAGGTAATTCTACTTAAAATCTAAATCAATATATAAAAATCAGATGTTTTGTGTATGGATATTCTATTTTTATTCAATATAGTATAATGGCAACTTCGCCCGGCACTACCGTCCATAAAAACACCCTCTTTCTAAATATTTTTTCTTTTAAGATAATATCATTTAAATCCATCTTTAGCAAGAAATAATCCGTAATTAATTCATTATTTCCATTTTATTTACAAAAAATACTGTAATAGATAGAAAGGTCTTATATTAGATTTTTCCAAAACTATAATTTTGTATAACACACCTCCTCTTTTGAAAATATTAAACAAAATTTAAATCCTTTGAAATAAAATCAAAAGGTTTAATATAATAATTCTCTTTTAATATAAATTATATTTTTCTAAAAATCAATTTTGAGACTGTATAATGCAGTTTTCAAGTCATAAACTGCATTTTTATAAAAATTTTCAGTTGTAAATAAATGAAAAAAACAAAAAAACCTTACACATAACATTTGGCTATTGTTACGTGTAAGGATTATTATTTTTCCTATATTTTAATAAAAATTACTTTCTAAGCTCTATTCCCATATTTTCTAATGCATTTAATATTTTTTCCATAGCAGCATTAATGTCACCCTCTTCAAGGGTTCTATCTTTTGCTCTAAAGGTTAGTGAATAAGCTATAGATTTAAATCCCTCTTTTATTTGATTACCTTCGTAAATATCAAATAAATGGAATGCTTCAAGATGATGGCCACCTTTTTTCTCAATAACTTCTTCTATTTGTCCAACTAAAATATCTTTAGGAACAACCATACTTATATCTCTAGTAGTGGCAGGATATTTAGGAACGCCTACATATTTAGTATCAAAGCTTACTAAACCTTCTATCTTATTCATATCTAAAACTGCTAAATATGCTTTTGTTCCAATATCATAATTATCCAATACTTCAGGATGAACCTCTCCAAGATATCCTACAACTTCGCCATCATAAATTATATTGGCTTGACGTCCTGGATGAAGATATGGAATACCAGCTTCTGGGTCATAAGTTGTCTTTAGTTTCATACCTAAAGCATCAAATACTTCTTCAATAGCACCTTTCATTGTAAAGAAGTCCCCTTTATCTCCATACATACCTAATGTAAGTTGCATTCTTTCATCAGGTAATTCACTTAAAGGAAGTGCCTTTGGAATATAGACATTTGCAAGCTCATAAAGTCTTACGTCCTTATTTCTTCTATTATAGTTAGTTGAAAGGCTTGAAAGCATACCATTAATGCTTTGAGTTCTCATTATACTATAATCTTCTCCAAGAGGATTTCGAATTTCAACTACCTGTCTAAGAGAACTATCTTTTGAAATAAGTAATTTATCAAATGCCTTTGGACTTTCAAATGAATAAGTCATACTTTGAGAAAATCCGCAGAATTCAACTATATCACGAGCGGTATCTTCTACTCGTAAGCTAAATGAAAGTTTTCCAAATGTAGCTTCTCCAACTGGTAAGGTAGTAGGAATTTTATCATAACCAAAAAATCTAGCCACTTCTTCTGCTATATCTTCAAGACGTAATACATCCTGTCTAAATGTTGGTACATCAATAGTATTATATTTGCTATCATATTCAAGTTCTACTCTTTTTAAATAACCTATCATCTCTTCTTTACTTAAAGATGTTCCAAGAAGATGATTAATTCTGTTCTCATCAAAAGGAATTTGTATTTCACTAACCGGATTAGGATATACGTCAACAACACCTCTAATTACAGTTCCTGCGCCAAGTTCTTCAACTAATTCACAGGCTCTATCTATAGCTAAAATAGCATTATTAGGGTCTAATCCTTTTTCAAATTTACCGGAAGCATCTGTACGAAGTCCAATCTTTTTACTTGATTTTCTGATGTTTACTCCATTAAATGTTGCTGCCTCAAAAAGAACAGTTTTAACATCATCAGTAATCATTGAGTTTTCTCCACCCATAATTCCTGCGATACCGATAGGCTTTGTAGCATCATTTATCATAAGGACAGTTTCATCTAGATTTCTTTTCTGACCATCTAGAGTAACGAATTTATCTCCCTTATTTGCAGTTTTAACTATAATTTCTCCTCCGTCAATTGTAGACAAATCATAGGCATGCATAGGTTGTCCATATTCTTCCATAACATAGTTAGTAATATCTACTAGATTATTAATTGGACGAATACCAATAGAGGCAAGTCTTCTCTGTAACCACTTTGGAGATGGTGCAATCTTAATATCTTTTATAACTCTTGCAGCATATCTAGGACATAGTTCCTCATCTTTAACAGTAACTTTAATATAATTATTTACATCATCTGCTTCACCTGTAGCTTTTACGTCTGGCAAATGAAATTCTTTTTCAAATGTAGCTGCAGCTTCTCTGGCTATTCCAATTACTGAATAACAATCTACACGGTTAGAAGTTACCTCATACTCAAATACTGAATCGTGAAGTCCAAGAATTTCTATAGCATCAGCTCCAACTTCTGTATCTTCCGGAAGTATGTATATTCCATCTTCTGGTGCATCTGGATACATTTCTCTGGTGCTTCCAAGTTCTTCAATTGAGCACATCATACCAAAAGACTCTACACCGCGAAGCTTACCTTTTTTAATCTTAATTCCTCCAGCAACTTTTGAACCTTCTGTATGTCCTCCAGCAACTCGTCCGCCAACTAAAACAACAGGTATTTTAGCACCTTCGAATACATTAGTAGCTCCTGTTACTATCTGAATAGTTTCTGAACCAATATCCACTTGGCAAATTACAAGTTTATCTGCATCCGGATGTTTATCTATAGTCTTAATCTGTCCAACAACTATTTTTTCTAAATCTTTATCTAATTCTTCATAACCTTCAACTTTTGTTCCTGAAAGTGTCATACCATCCATATATTCCTTTGGGGTAACATCTAAATCAGGTACATAAGCCTTTATCCATGAAAGTGATGTATTCATTATATTCTCCTATCTATAATTATATATTTATATTCATCATTATATTTTATCTGTGAAAATCTGCACTAACCTTACGTTCTCTTTGCTCACGTTTCGGTTACGTTTGATTTTCCAATTCATAAAATAATAATATCAAAAACTTACACAACAAGTTGTGACGTTTTCAATTATTATTTTATGTACAGATAATATTTAGTCGCTAAAACTGTTGTAAGAACCTTATATCATTCTCGTAGAGAAGTCTCATATCATCAATTTCATATTTAAGAAGTGTGATACGCTCCAAACCTACTCCAAAAGCAAATCCTTGATATACATTAGGGTCAATTCCACTCATCTCTAGTACATGAGGATGAACCATTCCACATCCTAAAATCTCAATCCAGCCTTCACCTTTACAGAAGCGACATCCTTTTCCACCACACTTGAAGCAAGTTACATCAACTTCAGCACTTGGTTCTGTAAATGGAAAATGATGAGGTCTAAATTTAGTCTTTGTTTCCGGTCCAAATAACTCTTTTGCAAATACATCAAGGGTACCTTTTAAATCTGCAAATGTAATATTTTTATCAATTACTAAACCTTCAATCTGATGGAATGAAGGTGAATGAGTTGCATCTACTTCATCAGATCTAAACACACGACCTGGTGCAATCATTCTTATCGGAAGTTTACCTTGTTCCATTACTCGAGCCTGAACAGGAGAAGTTTGAGTACGAAGAACTATTTCGTCATTAATATAAAATGTATCTTGTTCATCCTTAGCAGGGTGTCCATCAGGAATATTAAGTTTTTCGAAGTTATATAAATCATATTCAACTTCCGGTCCTTCTACAACTTCATATCCCATTCCAACAAATATTCTTTCAACTTCATCTAAAACTATAGAATTAGGATGACGATGCCCTAATATACCTTTTTTAGCCGGAAGAGTTACATCTATCTTTTCAAGCTTCATCTTTTCAGCGCGAAGCTTAGCCTTTAAATCCTTGCTTGTTTTCTCCAAAGCTTCTTCAATTTCTTTTCTTGTATCATTAACTAAAGCACCTACCTTAGGTCTATCCTCTGGAAGAACATCTTTCATTCCTTTAAGAACTGCTGTTAGTTCTCCTTTTTTACCAAGATATTTTACTTTAATATCGTTTATGGCTTCTTTAGTATTTGCATTTGCAATACTATTTAAAGCTTCTTCTAAAAGTTTCTGTAATTTTTCTTGCATTTTTCTCTCCTATCATATTATCTGTGAAAATCTGCACTAACCTTACGTTCCCATGGCTTACGTTTCGGTTCGATTTTTTATTATTAAATTTTATCTGTGAAAATACACAGATAAAATTTATTCGAAATATACTTAATCTCTAACCCATATAGTATATACGTATCCCTAGACTTGGTCAAGAATAAATATAGGTATTAGAGTATCTTTATTTTAAAAAAATACACCCTAGACAAGCTGGGGTGCATTTCTATACTTACATTAAATAATAATTAATTTCCTGCGCTGATTGATCCTGTTGGGCAAACACCTTCGCAAGCTCCACAATCTACACAAACATCTGGATTGATTTCATAATGATCAGCTCCTTGAGAGATTGCTCCTGTAGGACATTCTGCTTCGCAAGCTCCACAGCTTACACATTCATCACTAATAACATATGCCATTGGTCTTTTCCTCCTTTATAGTTGTGCTTAAAGCAACATTTGTTATATATTAAATCACTTTATTATAATAATCAAGATTTGTTTTATAAAAAACACACACTTATTCTTCTCCAACTGATAACTTATATACTGCTCTTTCCGGAACCATTATGGAAACTGCTTTATTTTGGTCTTTTATAACTACCTTTTCATGACTTCCACCATATTCTCCATCTAAAGTCCAAGGTATATCCTCTTCACTTTCAATTTCAAGATGTCCTGATTTGAAAATATACATGTGTTTTGAATTTGGAGAAGCAAGAAGAAGAGATCCTATTATTTCCTGAAGTTCAATAGGGTTTTTAGGAGTTTTAATTAAGCAAACTTCAAAAACTCCATCATCAAACATTATCTTCTTCCCAACCATGCCTTTAAATCCGCCAACTGATCTGGAATTAGTTACCATACCAAAAACAAATTCGTCTTCTATTACACCATCTTCAAAAGTAACCCTAAGCTTATAAGAGGGTACATTGAAAATACGTTTTGCTCCTTCAAGTACATAGGCTAAATGTCCTAAAACATTTTTAGCTGCTTGATCTGTTTGATAAGATACATCTGTAAATAAACCAAAAGCTGCAATATAAACGAAAATCCCTTTATTAAACCTGCCAATATCGCAGGGAAATGGAGTTCCATTTATAGCTACTTCTGCCGCCTTCATTATATTTAAAGGAATCTTTAGGCTTCTTGCGAAGTCATTTGTAGAGCCAGCTGGAATATAACCTATAGTCTTTTTATGTTCACTTGCCATCATCCCTGTTACAACTTCATCTAAAGTTCCATCTCCTCCACTGCATACAATCAGATCTATATCTGCTCCATCATATTCAAGCACTTTCTTTTCTGCGTCTTTATATGATTGTGTGGGATAAGCTATAACATCATATCCATTTTTAGTAAACAAATCAATTATATCAAATGCTTTTAGTCTTATAAGCCCTTTTCCAGAGGTGGGATTATAAATAAATAACAGTTTTTTCATATTGCTTGCGTGTTCCTATCTTAGTCCAAAAAATGATTTATTTGCCAATTAGAAATTTCTTAATTCCTAACATAGCTGCTTCTTCGTCTACGCCATCTGCACTTACTGAAAGCTCATTTCCATTCTTTAAGTTAAGAGTCATCATGCCCATAATACTTTTAGCATTTATGCTCTTATTACTAACTTCAATATAGATTGAACTACTGTAATTACTTGCTTCTTGTACTAAATGAGCAATAGGGTTGTTTTCTAAATTTCTTTCAACTTTAATTGTTTCTCTAATCATCTTTCCCTCCCGTAATAATTGACATTTCCCATATAAAAATGTATCAAAGGTTTCCCAATCGAATGATACATGGTTATGTAGAATAATTACTCTGACCAACCAAGAGACTTGGCTATTTTTTCCAATTTTCGAAATCTATGATTTACTCCTGATTTAGATACATTGGAAACAGTTAAATCTGCTATCTCAGCAAGGCTTAGGTCTGTATCGGCACTTCTAATAACTGCAACCTCTTGTAACTTTTTATCAATAGAATTAATGCCTACAGCATCATCAATAAAATCAATAATTTCCTTCTGCTTTAAGCCAGCATCTACTGTTTTTTTAATATTGGCTGTATCACAATTTACTTTTCGATTAACAGAATTACTAATCTCTTTTAATACTCTAATATTTTCAAATTCTAAAACAGAGTTAAATGCACCAATAATTGTTAAAAAATTAGATATACTTTCTGCCTCTTTAATATAAACAACATAATCTGACTTACGTTGTATTATTTTCCCAGTAACATCTAAGGCTTTTAGAGCAGTTACTAGTACTTCTGCAAATTTCTTATCAGATAAAATCATCTCAAGTCTATAAGAACTATTTGGATTATTCATAGTCCCTGCTGCAATAAAAACTCCTCGAATAAAAGATTTAAATTCATCAATAGAAAAGGAACTAATCTCTCTTCGTCCAATAAAATCCAATGTCACTTTCCCTTTTTCCCCATAGTCACTAAGTATTCCAAGACTATAAGTAAAATGTTTTGATTTTGGATTTAATCTAACTGATATGTATGGTTTAATTCTAATTGTTTTATCAAGCAAAGTAAAGAGTTTTAAAATTAAAACCCTATTCTCTGAATTTAAAAAAAAGGAATAACCTTCCTCCCTTAAATCCTTTAAAACAGCGGTCATTCCGGCTATTTCTGCTACTCGTTCTTTGAGAGTTTTAGCATAAATGCCCTCTATCTCTTCTTTGATTTTCATTGAAAATGACATAAAACCACCCTTTTCAAAAAATATTTGTGGCAAAATAAACAATTATCTATATATAATATGATACCTTTATTGATTAATTTTAGCTTTTCTTTGTAATTTTTCGTATTATTTGTAAATGCTTATTGCAAATAATGACTTTTTTCTTCATCAAAATGATTTTGTGATAGTATCCTTTTCAATATCTCTATGTTCAATACGTATACCTAATTCTTCGTTTGAAGAAAGTTTTGAAAAAATATCATTTGCAATTGCAACTGACCTATGTTTTCCACCGGTGCATCCAATGCAAATAACAAGCTGATTTTTCCCTTCATTTACATAATTAGGAATTAAAAAGCTAAGAATATCCATGAATTTCTCAACAAATATATCAGCATTTCCACCTTTATATACGTACTCTTTTACACAAGTTTCTAGACCTGTTTTACTCTTTAAATTCCCATCATAATATGGATTAGGTAAAAATCTTACATCAAAAACTAAATCCGCATCACTTGGTATGCCATATTTAAAGCCAAAAGACATAACAGTAATAAAAAGATTTTTATAATTTTTATTTTCTACAAAGATAGATTTTAATTCTTTTCTAAGCTCTTTGGTTAATAAATGAGAAGTCTCAATTACAAAATCTGCCCGCTTCTGAATAAAAGAGAGCATAGATCTTTCTTTTAAAATGCCTTCTTCTATACTGCTAAAATCTGAACCTAGGGGATGATTACGTCTAGTTTCTTTAAAACGCTTAATCAATACATCATCAGTAGAATCTAAAAACAATAATTCATATTTAAAGCTATGATCATCCAAGTCTTGAAACACCTTTTTTAATTCTGGACTTCTCTGTACTCCACGGATATCGAGGCCCAAAGCAACTTTCTCGTATTCCCCACCTGAAGCAGTCATAAGCTCTGCCATTTTAGGTATCAAAGGCAAAGGGATATTATCTACACAATAGTATCCCATATCTTCTAACATTTTTAGAGCAGTACTTTTACCTGCACCAGATATTCCACTTACTATTATAAATCTCATTAAAATCCCCCACTATACTGCATTAAACTTTACATGCTTACAGATATTATATAGTCAATTCGTCTTCAGTTATTAAGAGAACTTACAAATTGATATAATGCAAATATTATTAATTAAATTCTCCCAGCATTTTTACCTCTGGCTCAATATTTACACCGCTTGTTTCCAATACTTTCTTTTTAACTTTAATAATTAAATTGTATACATCACTTGCTGTGGCATTATTATAATTTATAACAAATCCAGCATGTTTAGTACTTACCATTGCACCACCAAAAGTTTCCCCTTGCATCCCTGATTCTTGAATTAGTTTACCTGCAAAATGTCCAACGGGACGTTTAAATGTACTACCTGCGCTTGGATATTCAAGAGGCTGCTTACTTCTCCTCTTATCTGTCAATTCATCAATATGCTTTCTAATACTTTCTTTATCTCCATTTAAAAGCTTAAGTCTAGCACCTAAACTTACATAACCATTTTTAGATATTACACTTGTACGATATCCAAGTTCTAGATTATCATGACTAATCCAACGTATTTCGTTTTTATCATCTAAAACTAAAACTGAATCTAAAACATCCTTCATCTCCCCGTCATAGGCACCTGCATTCATAACTGTTGCCCCACCTAAACTTCCGGGAATTCCTGATGCAAATTCAAAACCTGCAAGATTATTTTCACAGGCAAATTCTGAAATATCTTTAAGAGAAGCTCCTGCTCCTGCAAAAATAACACCATCTTCTTTAAGGGTTATTTCTGAAAAAGCTTCCCCAATTTCTATTATTACACCATCATAGCCTTTATCTGACACTAAAAGATTACTGCCATTTCCAATAATATAAAAAGGAATTTTCTCATCCTTAAGAAAAGAAACTAGGTTCCTAACCTCTTCATTTGCAGTAGGGGAAATAAAAAAACTAGCCGGTCCACCAACTTGAAATGTAGTATGTAATTTCATAGGTTCATTTATCTTTATTTTGGATTTATCAATTATTTTTTCTAAATCTTCTATAATTTCGTTATTCATTATTGACCTCTGTAGTATAATTTGGCATCTTTTTTATAATAACTTCTCTAAGTATTTAAATTTAAAACTAGATTTATTTCTCATTTCATAAAATCAAATATAATAATCTTTTAAAATCACTTATTAATATTGGTTTTACAAATAATAGATATAACTTATTTGCAATAGAAATTATTCTTTTATATTAGATTTGTTCACCTTACCTTTTAAAACATCTCTATAATTTAAAGCAAGTCCAATTATTGCAACAATTACAAGGCATACTGCCACCACCTCAGACACAGCAATCTTTGTATTTCCAATTCTAAGTTGATCCGTTCTAAGTCTTTCAATAAAGAACCTAAGGACACCATATAATCCAATATAATAAAAGAAAATCTCTCCATTAAACTTTTTATGTTTAAAATAAAAAATCAAAAATAAAAATATACATAAGCATCCAATACTCTCAAATAAAAAAGTTGGTGTGACCTGAATATAACTAACGCCTTTAATCACTTGAACGTGTTTATCCATCAGTGGTGTTACATCACTAAATCTCACGTCATTTATGGGAAGTCTCATTGCAAATAGTCCATTTGTATATTCACCGAAGGCTTCTCTATTAAAGAAATTCCCCCATCTTCCAATGGCTTGACCAACGACCAAGCCTACAGCAACACTATCCATAAGCATAAGGGTTGAAACTTTTTTTAATTTGCTATAAATAATTACAAATAAAATAGCGGTTAAAACTCCCCCATAAATAGCTAATCCGCCACCTCTAATATCAAGTATTTCCTTAGGGTGTTTGCTATAATAACTCCAAGAGAATATAACATAATATGCTCTGGCTCCTAAAATAGAAACAATTATTCCATAAAGAGCAAGGTCGATATAGTTATCAATTTTCTGACCTGTGATTTTAGCAGTAAAACAGGCAAAAAGTATCCCTGCTAATATTCCCAGTCCTATTATCATCCCATAGAATGCAATTTTAAATCCTAAAACCGTTATATGATTTCCTACCCCCGATAAAGTTATATGCAAATGAGGAAATTGTATCATATCCTATGTCCTTCCATTATTTAAAATAAATTCCAAAAATAGTATTTGATTATTATCTTATGTATCCATGATATTTATTTGAATTACACCTTAAACAAAACTTAATATTTTAAATA
>JAISGP010000027.1 GCA_031263035.1 Lachnospiraceae bacterium
TATTGCAAGGAGCCCCCCCTTGTCAAGAATTTCACTTGACTTTTCTTCTGTTTCATTTTATTTCTGTCCTCCTTAAAAATTTTTATGTTAAACAAAGTATCTTTGTTCACACTTTACACCATCCCCTTTATCTTGAAACAAAAAATATATAAATGTTTTCGTTCTAAACATTTTCTGTCGTTTTATTAATGTTTTTAATTTATCACTAAGAAATTGATATGTCAATGATTTTGTGTATATTTTGTTATATTTACGTTTTTTATAACAACTTCTGGTAACTTTTAAGACTTTTTTAATATGTTGTCATCTACTACATTAGTATCAATGACATATAACTCCATCTACAATATTGCTAAAAGTATATCTTGTCAAATTTTATGTCATAAAATACACTTTTCAAGGCGTAAACTGCATTATTGCCAAAAAACATCAAGCTCTTACCTTAACTTCACCGCATATACCCCTGCCACTAAATACATATCCTCACAGCTTAAAGCAGACATGTATTGTAAAATAAAAAATAGTATTCTAAGACGATAGTCTAATTTTCGTCATTATGAGCACGATGCCCGGAACGTTCGTGCGTCGTCTAAGCGTAGCGCGTTTCGCTAAGAACGTTCCCTACATGGCGAGTGCGAATAATAGAAAATTCGACGTGTCTAGAATACTATTTTTTATTTACAATACTTTATATCTACTTTAAAACCATCCCTTATCTCAACAACCTTTTCTCCTAATATATTCTATTTATCCCTTACATCCTCAAGAATTTCATCTAACATATATATCCCATATAAAGGAACATTTAATAACCAGTCCTCTTTCTTATAATCAGCTAATGAGGTTCTAACTGAAACTAATGGATGATATTTTTCATTATATACCTTAAGACTTTGAGCTTTTAAATTTACTTCTGCCTTAACCTCTATAGGCAAAACATTATTTTCAAACTGATAGATAAAATCAACCTCAGCTTTTCCGTTACTTGACCAATAGTACAAGGATTTTTCCTTTGAAATAAGTTCTTGAAGTACAAATTGCTCAGTATAGGCACCTTTAAATTCTACTAATACCTCATTTCCCTCTACAATACTCTTCACATCTAAATTTGCTTTAGCACCAAGTAACCCTATATCTAAAGTATACAATTTAAAAACTTTTGTTTCATAATATGTAATCGGTATTCCAGGTTTAGAAACTTGCGGAACCTTATGAACAAGCCCACTATCAACAAGCCACTGGATACTTGTTTCATAATCTTTCGTCCTTGAACCCGGCTTTAAATCACCAGGTGCAAATTTCTTATTCTCTTTAGCAAGGGTATTTGGCACACTATTCCATACAAGATTTACTTTATGTATCATAGCTCCAAAAACATGTTTTGAAAAATCTCGTTCATAATTATCTATAAGTTCTTTTTGAATATCTCTTACCGCAAATATATCATTTGTCGCTACATATGTATCTACAACAGCTGGCATACCACCAACCACATAGTATTCTTTTAACCTTTGTATATATCTATCTTTAATCGTTTTAATTATATCCCAGTTACGTTTTTTAAGCAGTTCGACTAACCCCTCTTCACCTATAGCCATTAAAAATTCCTGAAAATTCATAGGGTGCAAATAAAGGCTATTCACTTTTCCCACTGGAAATGAAACGCCCTCGTGAATTGTAACTCCTAAAAGAGAACCTGCTGCAATAATATGATATTCCGAAGCATTTTCATTAAAATATTTCAATGACGATATAACTCTTGGTGCACTTTGAACCTCATCAAAAATAATAAGTGTTTTTTCTGGTTCAATACTCTGATGGGCAAGTATTTCCAATGTTTTTATAATTCTTTTAACATCATAGTCCTCATCAAATATATTTCCTAATTTTACATCTTCATCAAAATTTAAAGAAACCACATTAGTAAAATATCTTTTCCCAAATTCATTCATAAGCCAAGTTTTCCCAACTTGCCTTGCTCCCCATAAAATTAAAGGTTTTCTATTCTTACTATTCTTCCATTCAACCAATTTATCCATTGCAAATCTTTCCATATATTTGCACCTCTTTTCCGTTATCTAATATAGATATGATAACAAAAAAAGTTCTTCATTGCAAATATTGGTACCAAAAAATATGATTATTTTCAAACATTGATACCAAAAAATGTAATATTTCACAAATATTGGTGCCCCAAAATGTATCTTATTGCAAATATTGGTACCAAAAAATGTATTTTCAATAACTAAAGGTATGCCAAAAAAGCATACCTTTAATTAATTCCACCACTAAATTCACAACCACTCCACCTTAAAGTAAACATGTATTATAATATAAAAATATAGTATTCTAAGACCCAATATCTTCTTTAAAACTAACTATTAATAACCTCCCTCTTCACCTTCAATATCATATTAGGAACCACAGATAACTCATCAACCCCCATTTCAATAAATTCCTTAGTCAACTCCAAATCTGCTCCAAGTTCGCCACATATACCTGCCCATATGTCGTGACTATGTGCTGCATCCACCACCATCTTAATCATCTTTAAAATAGCTGGATGATGTGTATCATAAAACATATCTAGCTTAGGGTTTTGCCTGTCAATTGCAAGAGTGTATTGTGTCAAATCATTACTTCCAATACTAAAGAAATCTACTTCATTTGCAAGTTCATCTGCCACCATAACTGCTGCTGGAGTTTCAATCATAATACCAAATTCCACATCCTTATAGGCAATCTCTTCCTTTGATAACTCGACTTTTACTTCCTCCAATATTTCCTTAACCTTTTTTACTTCCCATACAGAAGTAATCATAGGAATCATAATTGAAATATTTCCAAAAACGCTGGCACGAAGTAAAGCTCTAAGTTGTGTCCTAAAAATCTCTTCTCTTGTTAAACATATTCGAATAGCTCTAAGACCCATAGCTGGATTTTCTTCTTTATCCAAATTAAAATACCCAATTTGCTTATCTGCCCCAATATCCAAAGTTCTTATAATAACCTTTTTGCTTCCCATTATTTCAGCAACTTGCTTATATATAAGAAACTGTGCTTCTTCTGTAGGAAAATCTTCTTCTTGCAAATAAAGAAACTCACTTCTAAATAGTCCAATTCCATTTCCGTCATTTTGAAGGACTGCACCAATATCTGATAATCCACCAATATTTGCAAATACCATTATTTCTTTTCCATCTTTGGTAACAGCCTTTTTCCCCTTATACTCTTCAAGAAGTTTCCTATTCTCTTCTTCTTTTTCAATAAGCTTCTTCTGCTCATCTATAATTTCATCTGTAGGCTCTAAGAAAATCTCTCCAGAAACTCCATTCACAATCATGGTTTTCCCATCAATATCATATGGAATATCCACACTAACAACAGCAGGGATATTCATGGTTCTTGAAAGAATTGCAGTATGAGAATTAGTCGAACCCTTTCTCGTTACAAATCCTAGAACCTTTTCTTTATCAAGGGTTACCGTTTCACTGGGAGCTAAATCATCTGCAACTATAATCCCAGGTTCTGTGAATAAATCCTTCTTATCTGAATTACCACCTAAAATACTAATCAGGCGATTTGAAATATCCTTAATATCTGCTGCACGCTCCTTCATATAATCATCATCCATATTTGCAAATATAGATGAAAAATTATCTGAAGTAGTTGCAATGGCATACTCTGCATTGACTTCTGAAGTTTCAATAATATTATTAATAGAATCAATGTAATCCATATCTTCAAGCATCATTTTGTGTACTTCAAAAATTGCCGCATTAGCTTCTCCAACCTTAGTAATAGCTTTTTCATAAAGGTCTTCCAATTCTTTTGTTGCTATTTCTAAAGCATTAGCGAAACGACTTTTTTCCTTATCTATATCCCCGATATGAATTCGACGAACCTGATGATCATCTTTTTTAATTTCTATTATTTTTCCTATGGCAACACCAGAAGATGCTGCCTTGCCTACATATTTTTCCATATTTCACTCCAGCATTTTTCAAAAATCAAACAATCCATTAATTATATCCACATCAAAAATTATTGTTAAAATAAATATAATTATAATTTTCACTTATACCTATAATCTCAATATTCTTAAATTATTTATAGGTTTTCCTGAAAAAAAGCTTTTACAACTTCAAAATCTTCAGCCTTATCTCCCTCAACTCTAACAATAACTTCTTCTCCTTGCTTTACTGCAAGACTCATCACTGACATAATTCTTGTAATCTCAGCTTCCTTATCGCCTTTTTTAATGAAAACCTTACTCTCTAATTGTTTTCCTAATTTAGTCAAAAGTCCAGCTGGTCTTGCATGAATTCCCAGCTTATCAGTTATTGTATATGCAAATTCCTTCATAATTTTACCTCTCATATTAAAAATCTTTAAAATTACCTATACTTCTAATCGTATCTATCTCTATCCTTTAATTAAAAATCAAGCATTTATTACTTTCCAAAAAAATCCCACTAACTAAAATCCTATATTCTATTTCTTTCTAACATCTTAATATTATCATTAATGAAAATGAAAAAACAGTCCAATGTATTGCACATATTTAGGAAAATAATTAGTGGGTAAACAAATTATATAAAAAAGGGAGATGCTAAATATTATGCTCTATTAGCACTACCAACCACATTTATTTTATTCATTACATACTCTTTTACGTATTCTCTTCCAAGAGCATTATACTTCTTTGGATCAAAGACAGTCGGATCATTTGCAAGTACTTCTTTTACTCCTTTAGAAAAAGCTATTCTAAGGTCTGTAGCATAATTTACCTTGCAAATACCACGTTTAATACATTCCTTTACGTCTCCGTCCGGTACCCCTGATGTTCCGTGAAGTACCAATGGAATAGATACTAATTTTCTAATTTCGCTTAATCTATCCATATCAAGTTTGGGAACTCCTTTGTACACTCCATGAGCTGTACCGATTGCCACAGCAAGAGAATCAATTCCAGTTTTCTCTACAAATTCCACTGCTTCCTTTGGATTAGTATATGGATCATTTTCTCCACCTATTGTATCATCTTCTTTTCCACCTACTTTGCCAAGCTCTGCCTCAACAGGTATATTTGCAGCATGGCAAGCATCTACAACTGATTTAGTAAGTGCAATATTTTCTTCAAATGATTTTGCAGAACCATCTATCATAATTGAAGTATAACCTGCTCTAAAAGCTTTCATAGCTATATCAAAACTATTTCCATGATCTAGATGCATTACCACAGGAACAGATGCGTTCTGGGCTGCAACCTTTACATTCTCATAAAAATAATCTACACTGGCATATTTTATTGTTCCTGATGTTGTCTGCATAATAACGGGAGAATGTAACTCCTCTGCTGCAGCTACAACAGCTTGAACCATTTCCATATTTTCCACATTAAATGCACCAACGGCATATCCATTTTTCTGGGCATCTAATAATAATTCTTTTGTTGTTACTAATGACATTGTTTTTCCTCTTTCTACATTTTTTCAATACTAGTATTCTCATATATTTCCTTTTGACATTTAATATCAAAATCTCCGGTATTTAAACTCATTGCATTTGCACTTGCAACTGAAACTGCATATTTTAAAGACTTTCTCAAATCAAAACCCTTTTCCATAGCTACTGCAAATGCACCAACCATTGAATCTCCACAGCCAACTGTATTTACCACAGAAAGTTTCGGTGAACTGGAAATGAAAATTCCTTCGTCGCACACCATCATAGCTCCTTTTGAGCCTAAGGATATAACTACAATCGGTATACCCATTTGGTGCAATTTCAAACCATATTTTTTCACATCCTCTATACTTTTTAGCTTAACCCCAAAAAGATTTTCAATTTCATCTTTATTAGGCTTAATCATTGTTGGACCTGCTTTTATTCCTTCTTTTAAGAAATCTCCACTAGTATCTAAAATTACTTTTTTTCCATGAGCTTTAGCTATATTTATCATTTGCAAATAAATATCTTCCCCTAATCCTGATGGCACGCTACCTGAAAGGGTAACTACACTAGAATTTTCAATACTTTGCAAATATGTATCTTCTAAAAACGCTTTCACTTCTTTATCCAGTATCGTTCTTCCACTTTCCAAAAATTCAGTAGAACCATATTTTTTATCAAGAATATTTATACAACTTCTAGTTTCACTTTCTGCATGAAAAAAGTTATGCGGAATGTTATCGTTATCTAAAAGGTCTTCCAGATACAAACCATTAAAACCTCCCACAAAACCTGTGGTAATAACATTGCTTCCACATAGTTTTACTATTCGGGCTACATTAAGTCCTTTTCCACCGGCAGAATTATGGCAAGACGACACTCGCATTACTTTTCCATATTCTATTTCTTCCTTCATATGATAAGCTTTATCAATTGAAGCATTTAGAGTTACTGTTGTAATCATCTTATCTCCTACTTTTCACTATCAATTAAAATTTTTCCCTTAACTGTACCCGGTGTTTTAAACATTTCAAAAGCATCGGCAATTTGACTTAAAGGAATTTTCTTAAATATAAATGAGTCGTCAAATTTCAATTGTTTTGTTCCAAAGTAGTGAGCTACACTTTCCCACTCCATTCCCGGAAATGGTGCAGAATATGACATCCAAGATCCGGTCAAATTAAACTCTTTTCTGTTCATATTTTCCCACTCTTTAACAGTAAAAGATAGTTCTTTAGTTGGTGTACCTACAAAGCATATTTCAGCTTTATTTGCAGCTAATTCAAAAGCCATTTTCATAGTAATGGTATTTCCGGCAGTTTCAAATATATAATCAAAGCCTTTTCCCTTTGTAAGGTTCATAGCTTGTTTCATAAAGTCATCATCTAAGGTATTTATTCCTGCTGTAGCACCAAGACGTTTTCCAAGTTCTAGTCTTTCATTTGCAATATCAAATACTATAACTTCTTTTGCCCCAAAAATTTTAGCCCATTGCATAACGAACATTCCTACTGTTCCGCCACCAAGGATTGCAACAGTTTTACCACCTTCATAATTAAGACGTTTAACTCCATGAAGTGCTACAGTTGCCGGTTCAAAAAATGCTCCCTGTTCAAAAGATACATCATCTGAAAATTTAATTGCATTTTTTTCAGGAACTACTACATACTGGGCAAAGCTTCCAAATACACTTGAACCGATAAATTTATAATTCTTACATAATGAATAGTTACCTTTTAAACAATCCTCACATTCCATACAAGGTAATAGTGGAACTCCTGAAACTCTATCCCCAATGTTCAAACTAGTGACATCTTCCCCAACTTGTTCAACAACACCTGAAAATTCATGTCCTAATACATTTGGGTAGAAATGGCTTGCATCTCCATTTACCCTTGGAATATCTGAACCACAAATTCCTGTATATTTTACTTTTATAAGTACTTCATTACTTTTTGGTACAGGTTTTTCTATCTCCTCGTATCTAATATCATTTTTACCATGAACAACTCCTGCCTTCATGAAACATTCCCCTTTCAAATATCGGATAGCACATTATGCTATCCGACCATAAAATCTATTTTATTCCGCTTCTTCTAATGCTTTTCTTGCTTTAAGTTCTGCTGCTCTTTTATGAGAAACGCGAACTGCAAATACCATACATACAAGATATATTGCTGCGATTACAATTAATCCAAGGACATTTGATCTTGTAAATAATTGTGTAAATATATATGTAATAGGACATCCACCTTGATCCATTGCTGTTAAATGTTGTCCTGCTTTAACTGCTCCAACTGATTTTCCAAGAGTAGTTGTCCAACCTACTGTTTGATTAGTAATCCAGATAGTCATTGCCATAATACAACTTCCTGAAATTAATGTACGGAAAAGATTTCCTTTATGTACAGCTACTGCAATAGCAATGAAAAATCCTATAGTTGCTAAATCTCCAAAAGGAAGTACTCTATTTCCAGGAATAATAATTGCTAATAAAAGAGTAATAGGAATAAAGAAAATACCTGCTGTTACAACACCTGGATCTCCAAGTAAAATAGCTGGGTCAAGACCGATAAAGAAGTCTGCATCTTCTCCAAAATGTTTATGCATAATTTCTTTTGCTCTTTCTGAAATAGGCATAAGACCTTCCATAATACATTTGATTACTTTAGGCATAAGTACCATAACTGCTGCCATATTAATTCCAAGAGGAAGAGCTTTTTGAGGACCATATCCTGCTAAGAAACCGATAATTGCTCCCAACAAACCACCGATTACAACAGGTTCACCAATTACTCCGATTTTTTCTTGAAGACCATCTACTGAAAATTTAATTTTTCTTACTCCAGGAATTTTGTCAATTACTGTATCTACAAAGCAAGCTATTGGTGCCATGTATGCTGATGTTCCATGAGGAGTTGTAAGTCCATCAAGTTCAAAATAATCTGCTAATAGTGGCGCCCATAAATCACCAAATTTAAATGTAATAACTGCATGAATTGCAGCTCCTAAAATACCAATCCATATATTTCCGGTTACTGCATAGGCAATTGCTCCTGTAAATGCCATATGCCATACATTCCAAATATCAATGTTAATAGTTTTAGTTGCTTTTAATGCAAACATAATTAAGTTGATTACTATTGAAAGTGGAATAGCAATTGTTGCAATAATAGAACCCCAAGTTACACCACTCATACCTGGCCAACCTACTTCAACATATTGAAGGCTAACTCCAAGACGATGAGCCATTGCCTTAGCTGCCGGACCCATATTGGTATTCATCATACCTACAATAAGTCCCATACCTACAAATCCAACACCAATCATAAGCCCGGATCTGATTGCTTTTCCTACTTTTACCCCTATAATAATTGCTAGTATTGCTATAATAATTGGAAGCATAACTGAAGCTCCCATATCAATAACATAATTGATTACAAATGCACATCCTTTTAAAAACGTGTTCATACTACTATCCTCCATTATTCTAATTAATTATTTAATACATCCAAAATTTCTTTTTTTGTTTTTTCAACACCCACCCCAGAAATAAATGGCATTCCCTTAATCAAAGGTACACCGAAATCTCTTTTTACATTTGAAGTTGTTACTATTAAATCAGCCGGAAGATTTGACTCTATCTCTGAAATTCTAACCTGACATATATCAATATCTATATGATTTTCTTTTCCTAATTCAACAATTTTATTTGCAGCAACTGTAGAAGTAGCAACAGCTCCACCACATGCAACTATAACTTTTTTTCTCATAATGAACTTTCCTTTCTTCTTATTATATTAATAATTTCCTCTTTATTTTTAACTTCAATAAGTTTACTTAATACTTCTTTGTCTTGTATTATTTCCAAAATCCTTTGTAACTCATCAATGTGTTTATTTGGATCTGTTATACATAACATAAAAACAAGTTTAACTTGAACTTCTTCATCATCAGTTCCCATTTGCAAAAATGTAACCGGTTCTTCTAACACACCAATACCTATTCCTGCTTTATTTACATGACTTACATCAGTATGAGGAATTGCAACCCCTATCCCATCAATATCTAGTCCTGTAGGAAATTCATTCTCTCTTTTTATTAAAGCTTCTATATAAGTATCTTTCGCATAGCCTTCTTTAATAAAGAGAGTTCCCACTTCCTCCATTACTTGACTAAAGTCTTTAGCTTTTATATTAGTTGATATTAAGGATGGATTTAATTCTTCCCAAATCAATTGCCTTCCTCCTTTTATTTTTATTCTTTGCCGGCATTTCTTTTAACATCCTAAGACTACCATTATTGCAAATGGAAAAACAGTCAAAACTTTTTCCACTTACTTGGAAATCAATTAGATTAGTGGAATTTCTTTCCAAATTTTATGAAATCTTAAATTCCTCTAGAAAATATATACTTTATACGGTTAAAATGTACATATTTTTCCATTAAATATGTCAAGTTTTATCCCTTTTTATGCCTTGACATTAGAGCTTAAAAGTGTTAAATTTGTAATAAGTTGTAGAAGCGGTTTTTATGAAAGGATTCCCCCCAAGAATTCCTTCAGACAATCTATATATATCCAGAAATGGAGCTTTCCCCAAGCTTTATATATTTTACCGCATACAACAAATTAACCTCTCAATGACATACCAAATACGAAAGACCTCATCGTAAGATGAGGTCTTTCGCAGTCTATATCCTTATAACTCTAACTTTCTATATCAATAACAAATCTCCCCAAAAAAATCTAGTTCATTTAAAGTAGCATTTTCGCTACCTCTTAAACCTTTTTGCTTGATTATGTACTTCCGGACGGCGGATTTAACAATTACACGTATAACGTAAACCAAATATTAGAATTTCATAAATTAAACACATTTAAGTGATAGAGTTTATTTAATTATATTTAGGTATTTCCCTTTATTTTAAAGGGATTGTGGATTATTTTACAATCTATACTTAACAATGTCGTTTTTATATAATTATAACTTTTTTATAAATTCCAAAAACGTCAAAAAACTTTAACTTTAAAATCTATACTTTAATTTAAACGAAGTAAAAATGATAGAACATTTATGTACTATTATGAGAACTATTAACCATCTACATTCTTAGGAGTATAACAATGAAAAATATTTTGAGGGGATTAAAAAACAATAAGTACATTTCAATTTTATTATCAATATGTCTAGTTGCATCTTTATGCAATACTTTAACATTTGCAAGTCCCACAGACCCTACCACTGTAACTGGTGGGAGACAGAGCCAAATGTCTACGGGAACTTCGCCCTTTGACAGTGATAACGCAGCCGGTCATGATGCTGATCCGGATAACGCAATTGTGAGAAGTTTCGATTCTGCAAGTTATAGTTTCGAAATCACTCTACACAGACCTGATACAGCAACTGGTTCTTGGTCAGAAACTGTTACTACAACAATATCTTTAAATGCTAAATTTAGCGAAGCTAAGATAAATCTAGCTGCAATGCCTTGGTTTACACCAGATAGTAATGGTCTAGTAGAAAACGGTGATAGCCAATCTGTAACCGGAACATTTGTAGTAAGCAGTGATACTACAGCTAATGAACTTACCTTTGGGCAAACTATTCCAATTCAAGTCCTAGGTTCTTCAAATGGACAAGTACTTAATTTAACTAGTTCCTTTGAAATATCTGGGCAAAGTTCTCCGGTAAACGTTGCTTTTACTCCAATTACTGTAAGTGCCACTCCTAGGCTTAATGTTAAATTATCACCACAAAGTGGAGCACTAAAAAAAGAAGTAGCATATAATACTCAAACTGGTGATACTTTTTTAGGCACTAAATCAGAAACAGATTTAGCAAATGGTTGGGTAAATGGATATATTTATACATTTACAACTACGTTACAATTATACAATACAGATACTACTCATCAAATGCGTGGAATTGAATTACCCACCGGTACAATATCTTATGATTTACGATATACTTATACAAAAAATGACACCACTAATTTGGTAGGAGCCCAATATACACCATTCCTATGGGATTATCGTTTATTTGATGGAACTAAAAATAATGGTCAAATGAGAAGGAAGATGGACTGGGGCGATAGTGATTTAAATAACTTAGCCTTACCACAGAATTATTCTCCAATACATTCAAATACTTCGGAAGCTTCATCGATCAGAAACCAAAGCGGAGATATTACGGCTATGGACTACGGTAACGGAACTATTGGCGTAAACCTTGATGACTATAGTTTCGAAAATTTTGATTTCCAAGATTTCCCAACTAAGGATTTTATGGGAGTTGATAGCAAATATGGTTATAACCAAGGAATTGGTGCTTTTAATGCTGGACTATTTCAGATATTTGTACCTGCTCTTAAAAGTGAAGATTTAACCAGTACTGACACTTTAAAATTCACCCTTACCGATGCTAATCTAAGTGCAAATACGAAAAGCAGTCAACGTGTAAATAATGATGACCAGATAATCAAAACAGATGATTCATTTGCAACAACTGTTGGGGGAAATAGCGGTGGACAATATGCTAAATATACTCAATATGAAAAAACACCTGGTACTCCTTTAGCTAGCACTTATAATGCTGGAGATTCCGTAGGTTATAGAGAACAAAAACTTTATATTGCCGGATATGTTCGTAACCTTACACAGGATAATAATGCTAATACTTATATAAGTGATGTAGACCTTCTTCAAAAATTTGACGGTAGTGCCTTTGAACCTACCGGAAATACTCATACCAACTATACCGGCACTTTCCAGAACTCTCACTTCTACTATGTAGCTAAAGCGGATGGTAAGAACTGGGCTAACGATGAAGAACTTCAGAATGGTTCTATGCATGAGTATAGCAATCTTCGCTACTACTCTTCATTACAAGCATTAAAAGATAGTGGTGCAATCTGTGTTGGATTTTTATTTGAAGGAAGAGGAGGCAATATCTCTTCTATAGAAAACGCCTTTCAGATGGAAGTAAAGGTAAAACCTACCGCCGATATTAATAAGGTATATCAAATTAATAATCAAGCCTGGGCATGGTCTGCTGGTTCACCTCTTACAAATGAAAACTGGACATTAACCAATGGAACAACTGTAAAAGGTGATGCATATCTTCCAGACTCACCAACCCTAGTTTCTCCATTTGCAAATTATGCTAGTACAGGAGAGGCTACTTCACTTCAAGAGAATTATACAAAAGCTAGTTATAACAATGGTGTAATGACAGGTCACATACCTGGGGGAGTTTTCATAGGTGACTCTCTTCTTGTAGTTGGAGATGAAGCACGTGTTACCTCTGAAATTACTAACGGATCAACTACAACTGCAGCTACAGGCAAAGTGTTTAATATTGATAATGATGAACGAGAAGTAGATGTTAAACTATCACCTTCTCTAATAAATGCTAACCCTGTTTATCAAAGTACAGTTGACCCCAATAGTAAAGATACCGTATACATTACTACAACAATACCTGCTAAAATAAAATACAAAGAAGGCACTGCACTTTATGGAAATAAAAAACTAGAGCCAACAATTACCAATAATCCAGACGGTTCTCAAACCCTTAAATGGACAATTAAAGATGTAGTCCTTAATTCAAATATGGATAATCTTACATTTGCAGTTAATTTAGGTAATCCAACTGACTTAGTAAATGATGTACAGAATTTAGATACCTACGATATTAAAACATTAATTAGTGCAGATATGGACACCCGAAACGGTACCGCAATTAATGGCAATTTAACTGCCTCACCTTTGTCTATTGTTAAAAGTAATCAAACTCTTATTTCAAAAGACATTGACAAAACACTTTATGAAGTAAATGAACCTATTTCATTCAATGTTTATTATGGCAATGATACTCAAAGTGCTATTAATAGCTTTACAGTCCTTGATGTTCTACCATATAACGGTGATAATAGAGGTAGTAATTTTACCGGTAATTACAAGTTAAATACTCTATCTGTAACTGGTGGAACTACTGATGAAATGTCTAGTTGGAAGTTATACTATACTACCGATACTGCAAATAAAACATTAGTTGCAAATCAAGTAGATACATCTTCTTGGTCGGAAGCAACCATTGATTTAAGTAATCCGGATATGCCTAAATTTACTATTAATGCAAATGATAGTGAAAAGGTAGTGGCTATAGCACTTCAAGGTCAAGAACTTGGAAGCAAGAAAGTTGCCAATCTAAAAGTCACCATAGAACCAAATGGCAATCACGGTAAAGATGTTTATGGTAATCAAGGAACTGGATGTTATGGAAATTCTGGCTCTACACCTTCCGCTTCAGTAATTACCTCACGTATCGTAAAGGCTAAAGTTGCTGAACGAAAACTATCAGGTGTAGCTTGGCTAGATAAAAATATTAATGGTATTCGAGAAAATGGTGAAACTCTTCTCTCTAACAGACCTGTTCAGCTATTTAAAGAAGGTGTACAGGTAAATGAAAATCTTCGAGGAGAAAATTTAGATAATATTACTACAAATTCTGATGGATACTATGAATTCACTGCACTTCCAGAAGGTACATATGAAGTACGCTTTACTGATATTACTAAAGATGATTATAAAATAACTCTTCAAAATGCGGGAACTGATGATACTATTGATAGTGATGCCCAGTATATTAGCGATATTTCTACTAATGGTGGATATGGTGATATTGAGGCTTTAAAATTACCTAGGTTGGAAGATATAGGAGATACTCTTATATTTGAACTACCTCATAACGATGTAGGAATATACAAGAGTGAAGAAGTTACACCTCCTACTCCAGGAATTGTTACTCCTCCTAAAACACCAAAAACACCTCCTACTCCTAAAACACCTGTTACAGTTAAGAAAAAAGTAACAACTGTAATTAAAAAAGTAAGTCTTCCAAAAACAGGTGATTTAAGTGATATTATCCTATTAAGTTCTCTTAGTATCCTAGGACTTGGTGCTATAGTTATAATATCTAAAATGAGAAAAAGAAAATATAACTAAACTATCTATAATTAAAAGAAATGCTAATATAGGGAACTAGTAGATACTTAATTTTATCTTGTTCCAATATTTAGTTAAAAAACAATAATAGTATATCTATCTTAACCACAAAATGAGCCATCAAAGATGGCTCATTTTGCATTATAGATATATGATTTTCAATATATATCATAGATTTTAACTAAAAAATCTACATTCTATTATTATCTTTCCCACTACCTATATATTTAACTATTATTTATTCTGCTGACGCATCTTAAGTTTCAACATAGCAGTTACTTTTCTACAATCCATTTCATTGTAGTTATTTTCACCTACCATATTACTTTCAATGCCTTCCGCATTTTTATTCATATCAATTATCCCGTCAAGATAATCATTTGTAACAACGAAACTACCATTTTTACCACTAAATTTAAGCCCGGTAACAGCAATACCCCTTGTGCCCATTTGCTCACAAGTATTTGCAAAATCTACATCACTATTGCCCCATCCATCACTCGACATTATACAGCCATCAGCTCTCATAGCCTTTGCCCATTCTGCAGCTCTTGTTCCCACACGTATCTTCTCAGTATTATCATCAGGGGTACCCACTACAATTATACCTTGAAAATCTAAATCTTCATCGCTGGAAACAATATCAATTAGCGGATCTCTAAAATGGTGAAGAGACGTCTCCTTAGTTGAAGGACCAATTCCCATATCAACACTTCCTTTCATACTATTTCATTAATCTTATCTACTATAGATTATTAAATACAAAAACTTTGTTATCTATCTTAAATATTCTATTTTATAAAAGTAGTTGTTTTCTCTATATCTAATATTCTTTTGTTTATATAACTATAGTATCTATTTTATTGTAACTTACCTATCCTATTGCATTGAGCGGATAACACCGTCTCTATACTCATTAGGTGTTACAAGAACCGGCATACTCTTATATGAAATAATAGACTCTCCATCTTCCATGCCACATGGTTCTTTTCCAAAAAGAAATGTATCATACATAGCCCCTTGTCCGGCAACTTGCTTCACTACAACAACTTTCTTTTTGCCTGGTCTATGAATATTATGATATTCATGACGTTCCGTTGCTTTATCACCTTTAAAATGTTTTAACTGCTCTCTAAAAATCTGCATAAATTCATCGCAAACTCTATGTGCAGCAGTACAACCATCTCTTTCTTGTCCCTGACCTTCTTTAAATGTTATATCAAATGAAATAATATAATCAGTTACATCAGGTGTGCCTGCTCTACCAAAATAAAGCTTATCTTTTAATATACCTTCCGATGAGCCAAATTCATGAGTTTGTTTTCCATTAGTATCAACACCTGTCATCATAACATAGACACCGGTTATCGTATGAGTTATTCCTTCTCCAATCTTTCCTAAAACCTTGGTAGAAATAGGAATAATATCCATTATGGTATTGGTGTATCTGTCATGGTCTCCCGGTTTTATAATCTGAATATCAATATGATCAAAAACATGTTCTTTTTCAATTAATTTTCCAATGACATCTTTATTTAAAGTCATTTTTCCATCGACAGATACTAAATTTTCATCTCCGAATTCAACATCATTTATGTGGAAAGCTTTTATAACTAAACGTCCTAAATCAACTTCACCTTGTTTCATCTATTCCACCTTATCCCTTATTTAAACTATACATCTTTTTAAATACTATTTCTAATACATGAAATAAATACTACTAACTTATATCTCAATATTCTGTATCCAAATCATATATATCTTTTTATTATCATAGATGTATTTAGTCCTTTAAAGCTATATACAATGTTATTATATATACAATCTCAAATTGCAAATAAGGGGCAGATAAACATCCGCCCCTTAGGTAACGCAAAAGCGTTAATTATGTATTTTATACATGTGCAACATATTCGAAAGGTAATGGAACAATCTTTCCAGGTGTTTGGATTTCTTCTAATTGCTCTAAAGTAGCCTTTACGATAGCTGTTTGCATTTCAACGTTGTTAGGTTCACCAGCGTTAGCTCCCATAGGAACACGTGGAGCAACAGCTCTAGGTGTACCAGTTTGACGTACTACTGGAGGAAGAGCGGCAATAATAATTGTTGGAATACCGATTTCCTCGATTGCTCTCTGCACCAATACTGCAGAGCGGTGACAAGTACCTCATCCAGCTGTCATGAGAACGCCATCAACGTTTTCATCTTTAAGCATTTGAGCAATAGCAGGACCTGTTTCATGTTTGAATTTATCTTGGTCTCCGCCACCACCCATGAAACCTGCATGGTATGGAGCACATCCACCAATAAATCCTTCATCACGTAATTCATGAAGTCTATCTATTGGGAACATAGCGTTGATATCTTTATTAACATCACCATTATCATATCCACCATGTGATACCATATATACACTTGATGGCCATTTATCATCTAATTTTCTCCAAGTAAAGTCTCCAGCAAGATTAAATCTTTCTTGTTCTTTACTATGTACACCAGCGGCTGTAGCTATAGCAATTGACATTTCTTTAAGTGGCTTTGTTACAGGAGCCCATACGCTTGGTGGAGTAATAGGAACGAATATTTCAGATTGCATTCCTTTAACTTGTGTTAAACTCATCGTTATACCTCCTTAAGGTTTTAATTGTCTGATTCTTTGTCTAGTTCATCTGCTTCTTTTCTAAGATTAGAAGCCTTACGACGATTTCTAACCATTATATTGCTAACATAATGTTCATTTACCCTATCACTTAATTGTTCCGGAAAACTCATATTCCAGCCAACTTCTTGTCCAACCTTAATTGGATAATCAGTGATAAGCATTCTAAGAGGAATTTCTAAGTAACCTAGTCTACCTTTAAGGTCAATAGCTACAGAGCCCTCGTGAACCTCAACAATAACGCCTTCCATATAAATAATTTTATCGCCGTAATTTAAACTCATGATTTAAGATACCATCCAATCTAGTTATATTTAGCTTTTCTCTTTTCACTCATTGGTAATGATTGTTCGTTCTCTACTAAATCAATCTTCTTACCTGTTGCTTCTTCAACAAGTTCAATGTTAGTAGATTTTACGTTTGGATTCCAAGCTTTTTCAGCTGTTTTTACTTCAAGTCCTGACATTTCAGCTTTAAGCATAGCAAGACCACGAACAGCATCTTCTGGACATAATGTGTTACATCCAAGAACTTCGTTTTCAATACCAGCTTCTGATTTGTTGTTATCAACCATGCTTGTCATGTATTTGTTACCAACAACAAGAGCTCCTTGAACAGCACAGAATGAGAATCCAACTACTGGAATTCCTCTCATACCGATTTGCTCTAAGTGACTTGCAAAGTCAACGTGGTTATTTCCAAATCCTTCTGTTGTTACAAATGCACCATCAACGTCCATAGACTCAACTGTTTGACCAAGACGTTTAGATACATAGAATTTCTCAGAGTTAATCTGTGGGCTACCAACAAAGATAACACCGCAAAGGTCAACTTCTGGATCATGAATAACTTCGTTTACAAGTGGTTCTCTCCAATAATGTCTAGACATTTCTTTTGAAGCTGGTCCAATACATGTAAGTGCATGGATACCACCATCAATAACTTCTAGTGGTGAGAATACTACTGGAACATTTCCAAGGTCAACGTTTGGTTTACCACCAAGAACACCAACTGGTTCAATAGGAAGAATAAGGTTATCATGCATAGCACCTTGTCCCATGATTTCTTTAATGATAACAACTTTCTTCTTACCTGGACGACGAACTTGTTTAAATTCTTCTGTATCAACTACAAGAGATTCATCAACTTTCTTCAAAACGTCACGGATTTCTTGTGTAATAACATCCATTGCTGTATGAGCAGCAAGAGGTCCACGTCTTTCCATGTTAGTTTTGTTTTCAATTTTAACTTCTGCTTTAATAAAGATTTCACCTTTATCTGGGCAAGATGGACGATTCCACATAATGTTTTCGTCTAAGTATCCTTCAGAAGATCCAAATTCACCAATTTGAACGCCTTCATCAGTTGTTCCTGTAAGCATCATTACAACGCCATCAAGAACTCTAGTTACACCTGAACCAAGTTCGCTTTCGCCTTCTTTAGTAGCGATAGGTTGAACATCCATAACTGTTTCAGAATATGTATGATAGTTCTCTGGTGTGATGATATCGATTTTGAAATCATGTACAAGTACTTGATCATCGATACAATCTTTTTCAATTCCTTCACGGATATAAAGAGTAGTTCCTTCGATCTTAGTCTCTGGTCCTCTCTTAACTTCTGTAATCTTGAAGTGTTTTCTAGTAAGTTCTCTTACAACTTTTTCTGGTTGTTCAGCTTCAGCTACTGCTGCTGTACCACCAACTACAGGAGCAACTACGCCAGCTGCTGCTGCACCACCGCCAAGAGCTCCAACTGGGATTTGAAGATCAATATCTTTACCTTCACCAATATGGATAGATAAAACTCCGCCTGTGCTAGCTACTGGAGCTGCTGCTACAGGAGCAACTGCTTCTTCAGCTACTGCTTCTTCTGCAGGAGCTTCTTCTTTAGCTACAGCTTTAACTCCATCAAGTGAGTCTGCTGTAAGTGGAGAAAGTGAATCAAGTGTTTTTGTTAATTTTGCTCCGAGAACTTCTTCAATTGTAAGTGCTCCATCAAGATCAAGTAATCCTGAATCTACTAAATCATCAAAGATAGTCGGATCTTCAAGGTTGTGAGCCTCAATAACAGTGCCCTCTTCTGCTCTACAGCATAATACCGCAGGATCATGAGCATGTTCTTTAGCTGTTTCAGCTGTGATTGACATATTAATTCCCTCCTTGTTCTATGTCTGCTCGACATTTCGTCGATTTATATTTCCAATTGCAAATGTTGATAAATAAAGAATCGGGGGTCTTTGTTTTTCATCTGCAATAGTAATACCTAAATTTTAAATGGTTTATTTGCCATTTGGTAACTGATCAACATGTTTAGAAACTGTAAGATGTCTATATAATGGATGTCCTATAGTTCTCATAATATGGTCAGTCATATGCCATGTACGAAGTTTCATCTTTGGTGCTGAACCCATAACTGTATTTGAACAATCTGAGCAGTTACCAATGATAATATCTGTAGCTCCATCCTTCTTAAATTGAAGAACCTTAGCTGCTTGTCCTGGGCAATTTCCAGGATTTTCGCATTTAAGTGAGCCATTTTTTTGTCTTTGAGCTTGTTTACATTCAGCAACAGATACAACTTTACCGTTCATCTTCGCACAAACATCTCTCATACGCTCTTCATTTCCACCACAAGCACATACAAGAAGTCCTACCGGTGCCCCATGAAGATCTGGGAACTCTATAGTTGGAATAATTCCACCTGTAGTCTTAGTAATAGGTGCATCAGGAGTTGTAGCCTTTCCTGTAAATGGTCCACCCATAACGATTTCGCCAATTGGTCCATCTTCTTCATCAAGACCACCAGCCATTTCGATTAATGTTTCTACATCTGTTCCAACTGGAACATCAAAGAATACATGTGGCTCATTTCCGCCTTTAATCTTTCCTACTACTGTAACATTCTTTGAAAAACTTGGTTTGCGAAGCTCAATTGCTTCAGCAACTCTAAGTATAGTTTCAACATTACATACATCTGCATGAGCAGCTGATGGTAATTGAGTTGGCTCAAGAAGCACATCTAATACTTCACGAACAACTGCACGCTCTTCTCCCATTGGATAGATATCTGGAAGTAAGTGAATAGTAATATCTGGTTCATTTACTATTGCTGCACGAAGTGTTTCAATAGCCTTTTCATTTTTCTTTTTAATTGCAAATACACCTTTTTTAGCATTTGCAATCTCCATGCAATATTTAAGTCCACGGATTGTCATTTCAACATTCTCTTCAATCTGACGAATGTTATGTTTAAGTCCTGGCTCACACTCAGCTGCATTTACAAGAATATATCCGCCTTCAAGGTCTGCAGATAATTTTACTCCTGCTGGGAAACCAGCTCCGCCCATTCCAACGATACCAGCATCTTTAACCATTTGAAGATGGTCACCTTCTGCTATACACTCATATTCATCAGGTTGTTCTGCATCTGGTATGATGTTAATACGATCTTCAAGCACTTCATCAACTACACCATAAACACTTGAAAAAATATTAGCACCAAGTCCTGTTGGAGTAGCAATTAAAGTACCTTTTTTTACCTTATCGCCTACCGCAACGATAGGTGCACAAGGTGCTCCGACATGTTGACGAAGCAAGATTTGTACTTTGTTCATAAGTCTTCTCTCCTTTATTATTTTTTACATATTAACAATTTCAAATAATACATTGTAATATTACTTTTAACGATTAATATGAATTATAATTTATGTTTAGTAATAGTCCTGTATCCCCCACGGGTTTTATATTAAACACAAATCATAAGTCACAATTTAGCTTTAGAAATATATTCTTTAGACTTAACTACTAAGGTCAAATTAAGCAAAATTTTTAACAATCTCAGGTTGAAAAAACCCTAATGTAAAAAATGTAAAAGATTAATAGAATATATCTCTAAAATTAATAATAGTTTTTATCTATAGTGAACTGCTGGCTCTTCCAACAGGTTATAATCTGGCGAGGGCATGTGGGAATCGAACCCACCCAGGACGCTCTTAACGCCCAACAGCGGTTTTGAAGACCGAGGAGCACACCAGAAACTCAACTACCCCCATAATTCATCTTACTCTAAAGCAAAATATCTAAGTTATAATACAGGGAATTCTGTTACTCCCATGTTAAACTATCAAAACGCACAAATAATCAATGCTATTCTTCTCGTATTTCATACAATAGCACAGTGTAAAAATTTTTTCAAGTACTTTTTTGGTTTTTTAAAATACGTAAAAAAACATTGACAAATAAGGCTTATTGAGTAATAATACAAATATTGAATAGAACGCGGTCTAGTCTACGGTTTATTTGTTAAATTTTAGATAACGCTAAGAGTGATAACTTACACATTTGCAAATATATTATACCACATTTATAGCTATACCGTGTCTATGAAAAGTCTTTTTTCTTACAATTTTATGTTTAAATGTAGTCCTACTACAATTCATAATTTTCAAAACAAGATAAAAGATTCGTAACTAAATGTTGGCTAACCCCCGATTTAGCTATCATTTGTGAATAACTTATAGAAAAATTCTATAAGAAAAGTTTCCTAAAGGAGGATTTTAAAAATGGCATTTGAACCAAAAATCAACTTTGACAATTACGAAGCACACTTTACAGCTGTTGATACTCATACAGTTGGAGAATTTACTCGTGTACTTATGTCAGGGTTCCCAGAACTAGAAGGTAATACACCTATCGAAAGAAAGAAATTTCTCGAAAAACACTATGACAAATATCGTCAAGCACTTATGTTTGAACCACGTGGACATCATGATATGTTCGGTTCTTACATCACTAAACCTATTAATCCAGAAGCTGACTTTGCAGTATTTTTCATGGATACAGGTGATTATTTAAATATGTGTGGACATGGAACAATCGGAACTGTTACAGCTGTAATCGAATCAGGACTTGTTGAAGCTAAAGAACCATATACAGAAGTTGTTCTTGAAGCTCCAGCCGGAATTATTCGTACAAAAGCTAAAGTTAAAAACGGAAAAGTTGAAAGCGTTACACTTCAAAACGTTCCAGCATTCCTTTACAAAGAAAACCTTACAACTGTTGTTGATGGTGTAGAAGTTACTTATGACATCGCTTTCGGTGGTTCTTTCTTCGCTCTTGTAAACTTAGAGCAACCAAACCTTGGATGGAAAGTTGAGCCAAAGGCTATTCCACAACTTACAGATTTCGGTATGAAAGTAATTGAACAAGTTAACAAAGAACAAACTATGCAACATCCAACTCTTGATATTACTACAGTTGACCTTGCTGAATTATATTGCAGCACAGATACTCCTGGAGCTGACAAGAGAAACGTTGTTATCTTTGGTGATCGTATGGCAGACAGATCTCCTTGCGGAACTGGTACAAGTGCTAAACTTGGTACTCTTTATGCAAGAGGAGAAATTGGACTTAATGAGCCATTCGTATACGAAAGCTTTATCGGTTCTAAATTTACAGGTGTTGCTATTGAAGAAACTACTGTTGGTGACTTCAAAGCTGTTGTTCCTCAAATCACAGGTAGTGCATATGTAACCGGAACAGGTACATATATTATCGATAACGAAGATCCATTAAAATATGGTTTTGTTGTAGGATAAAAGATTTCGAAATTAAGGAGAGAGATGGTGATGAGCCATCTCTTTTTTATTAAATATATCCAGAAAAAAATAACAAGTGTTCTAGACACGCTTATTTCTTACTCCTTGCACTCGCCTTGTAGGGAACGTTCTTAGCGAAACTCGCTGCGCTCAAACAGTCGCCGAACGTTCCGGCATCGTGCAACGTCCTAACAGAAATTGCGCTATGGTCTATTACACTTGTTATTTTTTTCTTTTATATTTTAAATATCAATAGATGTCTATAATTCACATCTCCCTCTTTTACGAAATTACTATCCCTTCACTTCTCTCATTTATTTTGTCCGTGACGCGGGTAGCTTCGCTTCCGGTAAGGACTGTTGGGCGATAGTCATTTGTACCGGGAGTAGATGTTATAGAAGCAGGAAGCACATTATGAGTATATGTAATATTCCCTTCCTTATCCCTTTTAAAATCAACTTGAAGTATCATAGAATCTTTGTCTGATGGATTGGGATTACCTCCAAAGCAGAAATTTCCAAGAGAAAATGCAATGAGAGAATCTTTATATGTTGTCAATCCTTGAACTACGTGGGGATGATGCATTATAACAAGCCTTGCTCCATTATCTATAGAAATCTTAGCAGCCTGTTTTTGACTATCAGAAGGCATGGCATCCTTTTCAATTCCATCATGGAAAGTTGCAATAATAAATTCTGCACCCATTTTCTTTAAGCTATCTATTCTAGCTTTAATATCAGTTTCTTTATCATCAAAAGCCAAACCAAAAAATCCAAACTTTATTCCCTTAACATCTGTAACATATACATTATCAAAACCATAGTTTCCAACTTTAGCATCATCTAAAGTTTTTCTGGTTTGGTCAAGACCTGACTGTTCATAGTCTAGTGCATGATTATTTGCAACATTGGCTATTTCTACACTACTGGAAGTTAAAATATCTACGTAATTTAATGGAGCTTTGAACCAATAAGCAACTCCATCCCCCTTATTTCGCTGGGTGGTGCTTGTAGTAAAACCACCTTCTAAATTAACTATTGTTTTATCGTCTGCTTCAAAATATTTTTTAACATTACTAAAGAAATATGACGCTCCCTTTTGATCATAATATGAATTAAATTCACTACTTCCTTGAACAGAACTAAAAGTACAATCTCCAACAAAAGTCATCTTAACCTCTGCCTCTTTAGAGGTATCCGTATTCTTCTTTTCATCTTCTGATTTTTTATTAATAACGATATTTTGGGGCTTCTTTTGGGATTTTTCTAAAAGCTTTTTATCATTAGAGTTATGATTTAACAAAAACATTACTACAAATCCAATAGCAAATACTCCAATTACAAATAATAATAAATAAATCCCTATATTTGATTGTTGTTTTCTTCTTCTTTTTCTGCTCATATATTCTCCAGTTATAAATAATAAAATTTAAAAAAGATTTATTTCTATCCACTTCAATATTATATACTATTTTTATTCGTATAGATATTCACAATAGATATTTTTTAAGTATAAATATAAATGTAATCACTAAATATGTATAATATATCATTTATTGCTAGAAAAAGATATGGAAGAGGAGCTACCCTCTTCCAAAATATTTTCATTCTATCTTTCTTCCATTGGAACATAATCTTTGTATGGACATAATGGCATATATGCTGGTCGAATAATTTTATCAACATTCTTCAACTCTTCAATTCTATGAGCACTCCAACCTACAATTCTTGCTGTTGCAAATATAGGAGTGAAAAGCTCTGATGGTAGATTTAGCATACGATATACAAAACCACTATAGAAATCCACGTTGGCATTAACACCTTTATACATCTTTCTTCTTTCGCTAATAACTTCCGGTGCCATCTTTTCAACTTTTTCATAGAGTGCAAATTCTTCCATACAGCCTTTTTCTTTAGCAAGCTGATGAACAAACTTTTTGAAAATTTCAGCTCTAGGGTCTGAAATAGAATAAATAGCATGTCCCATACCATAGATAAGTCCCTTTTTGTCAAAGGCTTTTTTATCAAGTAAATCTTCAAGATACTGTCTTACTTCTTCATCATCTCCCCAATCCTTAATACTGCTTTCCATATCATCAAACATCTTGGTTACTTTAATATTTGCACCACCATGTTTTGGACCTTTAAGAGATGCCATAGCTGCTGCCATAGTTGAATATGTATCAGAACCTGATGAAGTAATAACGTGAGTTGTAAAAGTAGAGTTATTACCACCGCCGTGGTCCATATGAAGTACTAATGCCATATCTAATACTCTGGCTTCAAGTTTAGTGAATTTGCGATCTTCTCGAAGCATCATAAGTATATTTTCTGCAGTAGAATATTCTGGCTTCGGAGCATAAATAAATAAATCTTCACCACTTTTATATCTTAATGCATTATATCCCCAAACCATAAGCATTGGAAATTGTGCTATCAAATTTAAACTTTGTCTAAGAACATTAGGTATTGAAGTATCATCTGCATTAGGGTCCCTTGCATAAAGCTGAAGAATGGCTCTTGAAATATTAACCATCATATCCGGACTTGGACCTTTCATCAAAATGTCTCGAACGAAATTAGAAGGAAGAGTTCTTCGCAAAGCCAGCATCTCATTAAAATCCTTAAGCTCCTTTTCACTAGGTAACTCCCCAAAAAGGATTAAATATGCTACTTCCTCAAAGCCTGCTCTTTTTTCATGTAAAAATCCATTTACTAAGTCTTTTACATTATATCCACGATAATAAAGACGTCCTGCACATGGCACTTCTTTACCATCTACAAGCTCTTTAGCAACAACATCAGAAATATTGGTAAGTCCTGCTAGAACTCCCTTACCATTCAAATCACGAAGCCCTCTTTTTACGTCTAGTTCCGTGTAAAGCTCTTTTCTAATCTCATCATTCTTTTCCGCTAATTTAGCCAATTTCGCTACATCTGGTGTAACTTCCCTTATCATGTCTAAATCCTTTTTCATAGGCATTTCCCTCCCATTTCTCTATTAACTTGTACCTTTTTATGTCTACTAGCCAAAATCTAGTTAACATCCATTAAATATATCTTATTGCAAATAACGCCTTTCGAAATATATTTTTTATTCTATTATTTATGAATATTGCAAATAATTATCTTATTTCTTTATTGCAATACTTTACTATCAGTATAGTTTTATCTCTCATTTCCATATTATTTTTATTTGTTAATATGGCAAATGACTATTTAATTTCTTTATACTATATCATTTTAAATATATCGCTTTGTTAATAAATTAGTTAATTTCGCAAATTCTTCAATGCTAAGAGTTTCTCCTCTAACAGATGCACCTTTGCCTAGTTCTTTTATAGCCTCTGCAATTTTTTCTTGACTAAAATCCAACTCATTTGAGTTTCTAAGTCCATTGTAAAGAGTCTTTCTTCTTTGTGCAAATGAAGCTTTTATTAATTTAAAGAACATTTTTTCATCATTTACTGAAACAATAGGCTTTTCATATCTCTCCAAATTAATAACTGCAGAACCAATCTTAGGTCTAGGCATGAAACAATTTGGAGGTACATTTGCAACAATATAAGGCTTAGCATAGTACTGAACTGCTAAAGATAAGGCTCCATAATCTTTCGTTCCCGGAAGGCCTTTCATTCTGTCGGCAACTTCTTTTTGAACCATTATTGTGATATTTGCAATAGGAACATTATTTTCAAATAAGCTCATAATTATTGGAGTTGTAATGTAGTAAGGTAGATTGGCAACTATTTTTACAGGCTTGCCATCGTTTTCTCTGTTAATCAACTCATTTAAGTCTACTTTAAGAATGTCTTGATTGATTATTTTTACATTTGCAAATTCTTTTAGTGTGTCATCTTGTAAAATTGGAATAAGGCTTTTATCTATCTCAATTGCTACAACTTTTTTCGCTGCCTCTGCTAGGTATTGAGTTAAAGTACCTATCCCCGGACCTATCTCAATTACAAAATCATCTTTGGTTATATCTGCATAATCCACTATTTTTGAAAGAACATGGGTGTCAATCAAAAAGTTCTGCCCAAATCTTTTCTGGAAATTAAAATTATATTTTTGAAGAATTTTAATGGTTTCTTGTGGATTTCCTAAATATGGTGTTGGCATAGTTCCTCAATTCTGTGGTTTTTTATATATTAAAAACATTCTAAATCATATTTTTCATAATAGCTTTTAACAAATACTAATCTAGTATTTTCTATTAATATTTTCTTACATATTTAGATTTTCAAACTATTATGTACTCTTATTTTCCTACATTATAAAATAAAAGTGCATTTTGGGTAGTAATATCAATTATTTCTTCTTTAGTCATACCCTTTAGTTCGGCTACTTTTTCAGCTATTTGATGAATATAAATAGAATTATTTCTCTTGCCTCTAAAAGGTTCTGGTGCCAGATATGGGCAATCTGTTTCAAGTACAATATTTCCAATTGGAATAGCTTCTACAACTTCTTTAATTTTCTTGGCATTTTTAAAGGTAACTACTCCTCCTACTCCAATTAAGTATCCCATTTTAACGTATTCTAAAGCCTGTTCCTTTGAATACGAATAGCAATGAACTATAACTTTTAAATCTGAGGCATATTCTTTTAAAATATTAAAGGTGTCTGCACTGGCATCACGGCTATGTATAATTATAGGTTTATTATATTTTCTTGCCATTTCGATTTGATAAATAAACCACTTCTTTTGAATTTCTTTTTCTTCTACATTCCAATGATAATCTAAGCCTATCTCTCCCACAGCCACACATCTATCATCCAAAAGTAGACTTTCCACATGAGCAATTGATTTTTCATTTAAAGAACCAACTTCATCTGGGTGAATACCAATGGCTGCGTATACAAAATCATACTTGTGAGCAAGAGCAATGCTATCATCTACAGATTGAAGCGTAGCAGAAGCATTTAGAATATATCCCACTCCATTTGCACTCATTGAATTTAGAAGTTCATCCCTATCTATATTAAATTGTTCATCATCATAGTGAGCATGGGTGTCAAAAATTTTCATGTGTTTTCCTTAACTAAGCAATTTCCGCTCCAGATGGCATATCTTTTTCAGATACCATAATTCCAAGTTTTCCTTCTGCATCCTCTGCACAGATAATCATTCCTTCACTTAAAAGTCCTGCAAGTTTCGCCGGTTTTAAATTATTAAGAACCATAACCTTTTTGCCAACCATTTCTTCCGGACTATAAGATTTTTTAATTCCTGAAACTATCTGTTTTACTTGATTTCCAATTTTAACTTGAGAGCAAAGAAGCTTTTTAGACTTAGGCACCTCTTCGCATTTTATAATTTCACCGATTTGAAATTGCATTTTAGCAAAATCGTCATAGCTAATCTCTGGTTTATTTTCAAATTCTATTTCAACGCCTTCAACTGGATCCATCTTAGATACTTCTTCAGTTACGCCTGCTGCTTTTTTCTGAGCTGCTCCGATTTCATCAGCTTTAGCAAGTACTTCTTCTTTATCAAGTCTTGCAAATAAAATCTCTGGTTTTTCAGTGACTTTACCATCACCTAATTGTGCCAATATTTTTTCAGAAGTTTCCGGTAAGAAAGATGC
>JAISGP010000147.1 GCA_031263035.1 Lachnospiraceae bacterium
ATTGGAACGTAAAAGCAGAAGACCTAGCAGGAAGATTTATCAAAAACTTTGCTAAGTACGAAGGGAATGCAGCAGGAAAAGCTCTCGTATCTGCCGGACCACAACAACTATAATTCCTACGGAATTATGCCCGAATATATCTGGGAATAGACTGTATAATAAAGCGTCCTTCATGCTTGCATGAATAGGACGCTTTTTATACAGAATATTCGATAGAATACACAGCAGGGTATAATTTGCGTATGCAAATATATCCTGTTGTGTATTCCCAGATATATGAGCACTTTACCTGCTACATTATCAAGTACCACCTCAAGGGAGAAGTAGTGAGCATAGCGAACGTATTCGACCTTGCTAAGCTAAATATAATAACATATAAAATACATCCTGTTGTATATTCCCAGATATATGAGCACTTTAACCGCTACATTATCAAGTACCCCAAGGAAAATTTAGCAAATATAGCGAACGTATTCGACCTTGCTAAGTTACAATAACTTTCTCTTCTTTTTTCCACTCTAAATCACCACATTTTCCCAATTCCCCCACTTAAACTTATTCTTCTCTTTTTTCCTTTTTGCAAATAATTTCCCTTTTTTATCCTTCTTCTCATATTTTCTTACAATCTCATCAACATCTATCCTTTCTTCAAACCTATTATCATCAATTTCTCCAAAATCATAGTCTATAGGTTCAATCTCATCTTCCGGGCTTTCATAAAATCTAGCCTCCTCTAAATCCTCAATTTTATTCTTATAAAAAACATCTTCTAATTTACTAATACGTATATTCTCTAATCCTAAATCTTCACTTCCGAAAATATCTGACTTCTCAAATTTTGTATCGAAATCCTCTTCTTTATCTACTTCATATGCCTTTCTTTTACTTTTATCAGTATTAATCTTTATACCAAAGTTTTCTTCTCTATCAACTTCTATTTTACAATTTTCACTCCTTGAAGCTACATAATCCTTTTCATCATAAGCTGAAAGTACAGACAATACATCTTTTATTAATTTTTTTAGAGAATGGTTTCCTCTTATGTTTTCCTTATACAACATAAATATAACTTTTTCAGCAGCCTCATCTCTATTATTTAGATTTTTAACTAAGAATTGAATAAAAGCACTTAAACCTTCTTTATAACTTTCTTCTCTTTTATATGGATTATAAACAAAAGAATATTTTCCATCACTTATATAAATATATTTAGGGTTATACTCTATTCTTTCCTCTTCAAGCAAATATTCTTTTATTCTTCCCTGTACTTCTTCAATACTAGAGAACAAATGATATAATTCATCACTTCCGATTTCACGTTTACTAAAATATTCTTCTATTGTTTCTTTTCCATCAGTATCATAACTAAGAACTGTATTTTCATTAAAACCACTTCCAAATACCGGTACCAAACCAGCAATAGAATTGTATTTTAATATCTTCATTTGATAATCTTCCCTATAAATCTCCTTCATTTCAATTTCCATCTAGTATTTTATCCTTTCCCATTTTCATTGTTCTCACGAATTTTTCCGGATCATCTAAAGGTATAGTTTTTACAATACTTACCTTTAGCCCTTTTCCTTTTCCATTAACTTGAATATTTATTTTTGTATCGCTAATACTAATGTTTTTACTTACTGAAGTTAAGTAAAGACATTTTCCTCTAACTCTTTCAGCAAAGAAACTCTCCAATCTTCCTTCGCTTATTTTGTCATTAGTTCGCATTTTATTTCGTCCAACACTAATTGTTTCATAAGCAGCAGCATGAAGAACCCCTTTATCATGAAAATAAAAACATACATTTATACAAGCTATAATGAGCAGAATAATTATTGGCATAAGATAAGACATTTCAACTGTTAAAGACCCTTGATAACTTTTTCTCATAATCAATACCTGGCAAAGCAATAATTGCAAATAATTCCTGCCATTAAATATGGCAAAAATGCCACCCGTTTATTCTTGTTAACATGCTTAATAACAAGCTGAAATCCTCCATATATTCCCACAAATAACATTCCATAAAAAGTTATAGCTAAAATGTTCCACAATCCATAAACCAAGCCTAAAACTCCTATAACAACACTATCTGCCATACCAAATTTTTCATGGGTTACTTTACTTATAAAAACACACATTAAGCCTACCAGTAATCCCAATATGCTTAAAACTAAATTACTATCAGATTTAAAATAAATCGATATGCCGCCACTTATTGCAAATACAATTAAATAGCCAATATGCAATTTCTTATACTTTAAATCTATTAATGATAATATACCTAATTCAGATAAAACAAGAATATCTCCCACATACATATTATTTTATTTGATGTAATACTTTTACACCAGTTCCTCCCTTCTACTAAAATTAACCACATTTGCTACAAGGTCTTAAATGGGTCGCTTCAGATATAGGAATCTGATATATAGTTCTTTTTAAACCGCTACAATTTATATCACTATGATACTTTGTGCCATCACTGGTAATAAAAACCATTCCAGAGCCACTATTCCCACACTTTTCACACTTATGATATTTTCCTCCACTATCATTTCTCATACCATCTAAACCCAAAAACGGCACTTCTGTTATTGACAAATCTAGATGCCTACAATTTCTATCAAGATGATATACCACTCCTGTTTCGGTAACAAAGACTGTATCTTCTTTTAGATTTAGCCCGCTTCCTTCATATCCTCTAAAACCTTTTACTCTTATATGCTTTTCATACTCTAATCCACGAGCATTAAAATATGGAATTGGAATACTAACTTTATATTTAGCATATAGGTCCGCTACTCCTGAAAGACCAGATACTTTACTTTTACTACAATCTATGGAACCCGAAATAATACTACTATTAATTCTATCAGCTCCTACATAAGCCACTAGATCACTTTTTATCTTTCCCGGTTGAACTAAAGGTACCAAATATGCTTCCTTAGAATAATTTCTTGATGCAGCATCTAGTCCTGATTTAATGGCACTACCAATACACATTATTTCTATAAGATATATCAAACATACTATACCTAAAAAGAATATTGGTACTCCAATTGATGCCTCAATAGTTATGCTTCCGAAGATAAGATATGGTTCTTCTTTTTTACCTTGATACGATTTCATTCCTTTCATTAGTTTTCACCTCTCTTACCTTCGTAACACAACATATAACCTTTATAATTAATTTTATAAATGTCATCTATAACCATAATATGTCTTAAACTTATAAGTCCTCAAATTTAAGGTTTTAACTGTAGAACTTATATTGATTTTGGATACCATATTGTCCATTTTTATATATTCCTTATCTTCAATTAAGTTTAAGTTTTTCTCTATTAAATCCAAACTTCTCATGGACATATTTCCTTCTCCTTCTGCCAAAAGAAAGAATTTCAAATAATCCTCATAAGTATTACCACTCTTACTTTCTTTACCATAATAGCTTTCACTATTTTTGCTATTTCCCTTTGCTAATTTATATAAGTTTGTTAAAGTAAGTGAAAAAGTTTCCGCTGTTTTAGTTAAAGGAACTTTTCTCCCTGACAAAAGATTTCTTATATCTATTATTGATTCTCCAAATGCCCAAGCTGCAATAATTCCCCAAGTAACTCCTTCAGATATAGCAGGTAAAGCCACAAGAGAAGATAAAGCAACTGCTGCAGTTCTGGCTTCAGCAATCTTAGTTTGATCAGAACTTAAATACAGAAAATTAGGAACTGTTCTAAGAGCTAAAATCTTTCCACAGACTGCCTGAAGATTAGATGCATCACTTTCTTTTCCTTCTAACAAATACTCTAATTCATAGTCAAGAACTTTATCCTCTTCTTTCTCATTAATCTCAGAGATTTCTTCGTCCTTTTCTAAATCTAAAGAAGAACTACTTTTTTCATTTGCAACAAAACTATTAAAGTGAGCTAGCAAATATGTAATTAAAAACAATTTATTTCCCTTTTGCTCTTCCTGAATTTCTCCATACCCTGTTCTCAAATTTCTTTCTGAAACAACCCCACTTTTATCAATAGTTTTTTTAGAAACTTCCATCTCTTTTGGCAAAACTAAAGAAAGAAGTGGTGCCGATTTAAATAATGAAACAGATGCTATAGGATTGTCTTTACTGGGAAGAGAAGTTTCATTTTCAGCTAAAATATCATCAACTTCACCAAGATTTTTTGTATTATCTCCTTCTATATTCGGAATAAGATCTGTAAACCCTTTTAAGCTATCAGAAACAGTATTATTTTTATCTACAAAATCTAATCCATACTTATGACTTGTCCATTTGCAAGCTGCTTCATAGAACTCTTGCCCATTATTATCAGTTAAATATCTAATTCCTTTTACATCTCCATCTGAATTAAAACCGGTAAAAAAATCTAATCTTTCAATAATGCTTTTTTCATCTTCTTCCTTACCTTCATAGGTTAAATCTAAAGCAAAAATATCATACTTTTCATATAGATCTTTCTGCCATTCTGCAAATACTGATTCTATACCCCTATTTACATCTGCTCTTTTTTCAGACATACTCATTTTTATATTGGTTGCTTGTATAATGCTTCCAATAAAAGACATAAGAAGTAAGAATATTAAACTTAAGAATACAGTAACTTCTCCCTTTAAATAATGATTATTAGGGAATAAACTGTAAATCCCTTTATCCATTATCATATTTAGATACTTGACCCTTGAGATGAAATTTTTTGAAATATACTATTTACCAAAGATGTAAGTTGACTTTTAAAAATGATAACTAGTCCAATTAAAACTACTAAAATCAAAATAATTTCAACTACTGTAATTCCTTCTTCATCTTCTATAAAACTTCTAACATAACCTTCAATTATAATTTTTAATCCTTCCATGTTTTCCCTCCATTTTTCTCTTTTCAATTAGTAAAACTTTTCAACTAACTATATCAACTTTACTAATATCCGTTTAACCAACTAAATCCATTTTTATAAAAAATACTTTTTACTCTTTTATCTAACAGTTTTAAATCAATTGTATTTACTTCTAAACTCTATTCCTTATACCTTTAAACATCCTATATCTCCACGGATAAAAATGCTGGTACTACTACGATTATCAGTACAACTATTAACATTAGAAACATGGGAAATAAAAGTTTTGTTCCTGCTTCCTCTGCCTTTCTTCGAATTCTTGCTTTTTTATCTTCAAGACTTTGATATAACTCATTAGTTAGTAATGTTCCTAACCCTCTATTTCCCTTTCTTAAATTTAATGACAACAATCCTCCAAACTTAATGTATTCTCTTGTATTACATCTTTTACCAAATCTTTCATAACACTGTCCTTCAGGAAAATTACTGTCAATTTCTCGTAAAGTCTTTTCCATTTCTTTATACGCTAACGATACTTTTCTATTATTTTTCTTTTCATCATTGACTATTTTTCTCCAAATATTGCTTACACTCATACCTGTTAATATCAACATAGAAAATTTACTAATTATATCTGGATATGCAAGTATAAGTTCTTCTTTTCTCTTTTTTTCTGCCTCTTTCTTTCCCTCCTTTTCTCTGGCAATCAAAAGACAAATAACTAAAAATGAAACAAACAGCAAATATAGCCCTCTCATATTTCCTAATCGGTTAAAGATAATCTTCTTCCCTTCTATCTCCTTTGGAAGAGTAAATACGCCATCTTCTTTAGTTTCCTTATCCTTATCAGCAATTGCACTTTTAACCTCCTTCATAGATTTTTCTTTTTCAGTCAGAATTTTAGGAAGAACTTTTATCTGGATTTCTCTAGTAGCATTAATTTTAGGATTTTCCTTATAAGATAATGTTACATTTATTTTTATATCCTGCCCCCCATCTAATCCTTCATTATGTATTTTGCCATTACTATCCACAATTTTAGGATCACTAATTTGATAGGCAGCTTCTATTGCACCATTTGCAAATGTCTTTTCAAGATTTAATTTATATCTTACCTTATCAAGTGATGTGTTCTTTCCCTTAATACTGTCCAGAATTTTATCCATCTGATTTCCCAATATTTGACCTATCTCCTCATCACTATATTGTCTTGGTTTAACATTATATTTTAATTCTCCTTTATCCTTGCCAAGACTATACTGCAAATCAACTTCTTTATTATTTCCACCATATCCTTCTCTTTTTACACTATTTAAAGAAATTCTAGTACTAATTAAATTGTCATACACTATCAAGCCAAAGGATAAAACTATTGCAAATATAATAAAACCAACTATTAAACGTCTATCTTTATTATCTTTTGTCCAATTAGATAGCCTGCTACGTAAATTACTAAACATAAAGTCATAACCCCCACTCCTAAAAGATTTCCATATAATACTTTCATAAATCCCGGAAAACTAATCTTCATATAAGCAATTATAAGAAATGGAACTATAGACATAACTTGCAATTCGAATTGTTTTGATGCAATTAGTGTTTCTATCTCTCTTTCAACATTAATTTTTTCAACTAGCTGATCTATAGAGCTTCCAATAATATCAGTTATATTTCCACCACTTTTTTTAGATGTTTGAAACAAAAGAACAAAGTAAGAAACAGAAGAAAGATTTACCCTATTTGCAAAATGAATAAAAGCTTCTGAAACGGACATATTCATATTTATCTCTGAAATAATAATGGATATTTCTCTTATCATAGGGGAATCTTCTTTATGAAAAATCAACATTTCCTTTCTTGATGAAATTACTGAACTCTCAACACTTCTTCCATTTTGCAAATTATCCCTTAATATGATTAAAAAATCTTTGAATTCTTCCAAAAAAATCTTCTCTTTTTTCTTAAGTAATTTTTCTCTATTCAACCTATAAAAGTAGGCTCCAATGACTGATAAAGGTATTGCAAAATAAATATTTCTATAAAACAAATACGTGATAATAACTACCAACATAATGCTATAGCTTAAGTTTATTATCTTCTCGCTAATCTTTATATCCTGCTCGAAATAGCTTTGATGTTCCGCGTAAGTCCCCAACTTTTTTAAAAGTCCCAAAGACCTTACCCGACTTTTCCTTCTCTTCAACAAATTCATATAGTTTATTTATCCTTACCTCAGAATTTTCTACGCCTAAAATCTCTGATATTTCCAAAACTTTTCTACTTTTATCTCTTAATCTTCCTAAATGAATTATTATATCTATTGAGGATGCTATCTGTTTTCTTATGGCAATTAAAGGAATTTCTGTACCAAATAAAACCATAACTTCGAGACGAGTAAGCATATCCTCTGTAGTATTTGCATGACCTGTACACAGGCTTCCATCGTGACCGGTATTGAAAGCTTGAAGCATATCTATAGCCTCTTCACCTCTAACCTCACCTACAATAATTCTTTCCGGTCTCATACGAAGAGCTGTTTTAATTAGATTTCTTATTTTTATTTCCCCTACTCCCTCAACATTTGCATTACGAGTTTCAAGGCTTACTAAGTTAGGAATATCTTTTAACACAAGCTCTGCACTGTCTTCAATTGTAATAATTCTTTCTTCTCTTGGAATATAGCCAGATAAGGCATTTAGAAATGTGGTTTTACCTGAACCGGTGCCACCGCTTATAAAAATATTATACTTTGATTTAACTAATTTAATTAAAAAGTTTTTTATTTCTTGATTAATTGAACCTAAATGAATTAAATGATCCAAAGTGATTAAATCATTTTCAAATTTTCTAATTGTAACTATTGGACCATTAATGGCAATAGGAGGTAATACTATATTTACTCTAGAGCCATCAGGAAGCCTGCTATCTACAATGGGACTTGCTTCATTAACCATTCTATTGGTTTTGGATAACATAGATTGAATTAATGTTTCAAGTTTTTCTTTATCATAAAATCTTTTTTCAGAACAGTATAATCTTCCCTTTTTCTCATAAAAGATATTATCTATACCGTTTATCATTATTTCGGTTATATCTTTATCTTCCAGCAGATCTTGCAGTATATCAAGCTTACGAAATATATTAAATAAATCTCGTCCTAGAGATAATTTTTCTCTTATGCCTAAATAATAATCAAAGGAATACCCGTTAATTGTATAAAAAATATTATCAATTAATTCCATGTCCTCTATATCCCTAGACATATCAATATTTTTCAAAACCTCTTTTTTTAAACAAGATAAAATTTCTTCTCTATGTTCTTTAAAATAAGTTTTATTTCCCTTATAGCTCACATTTTATAACCTCAATCTTTTCTTTTATCTCCTCTTTGTCAAAAGCCACCAATTCTTTTATAAATAAATCAAAATATGCTTTTTCTTCTTTTCTGTCATCAGAAAAAATCATTATCTTTTCAGCTAGATCAAATATTTCAAAAAGACAAAGGTTTAAATCATTAATCTCAAGTAGAATAGTGTCATAGTCTGATTCATTTTGAAGCTTATCAAAAAGCTGTAACCATTCCTCCAAGGATATTAATAGTGATTCATGAATATATTTAAATCCGAAAATGCTATCATATCCATTTTCACGAATAACATTTTCCTGCATAAAATCCTTAAAATTACTTTCTTCTTGAAGAGCATAATACAGTAAATCACCTATATTTTTCCCTTCACCTAAATTTTGATTAAAACAATCCCCTTTTAAGGAAACCCTTAAAACTTTACCTTTGTTTCCAAGTATACAGGCTATTTTATCAGTTAAATTTCCATATTTTTCTAAATAAAATGGTGAATATATTACTTGAATTTTACTATTAATTTTCCTATTTTCTTTTTTTAAATGGCTATCAAATACTTCTATATTTTCGCATATCTCTGATATAATTTCAGGATATAAAATATATTTTGATATATGTATCTCATCGTTACTTACCTCTTTAGAATTACCCCAGATAAAAATCTTGGAACCCTCTATTTCATTTTCTAAATTATCTGCTATTTCACAGTCAACTAGAAGGTAGTCTATTTTTATCTTTTCTGAAAGCTTTAAAACTTCCTCCTTTGTTTCGCAAAGATTAATCTGCAAATCCATAATTTTTTTATCATTAAAAAACTTTGCAAATCTCTTGGCATATTCATATTCACCGTCGCAAATAACGAAATTTCTATTTCTCAAATAGACATCACCTTCCTTAAACCAATATTAAAATTATTAAATACGCTAACTTTGGAATTACTAGAATATACAGCCATAAGTAACTGTTTTATTCTAAAAGAACTAACACTTTAGATTTCACAGATGTGATTTAGATTATATTTTAGAATATCACACGCATTTTTGATTAGATTTATTAACCTTGGTCAAAAATTTGTTTATCAGTAAAAGGAATTATAGCAAATAATTTTTATTTGTAAATAGATTTTCAGGTAATTTATTTTTTTTGGCGTTTTATACAATTTTATGGTTAAATTTTTATTTAAAACAGAGATTTAAAAAACATAAAAAAACATTTTTCTCTAGTTAAAACACCCTATAAAGCCTAATTAAACCCTTTCCTATCTTTAACCGTCTATAGCTACAGCAAAAAACATTATTTACACAAAAATAGAGTTAATAGCCCAAAACTACCAACTCTATCATAATCTTTTATTCTTTAATTTTAAAACAAATGAAACTACTCATTTAAAAATCTACTCCAGAAATCCATATAGATTAT
>JAISGP010000073.1 GCA_031263035.1 Lachnospiraceae bacterium
CATTTTCCATAAATAAAAATTCTGTTCTATATAGTCCAATACCACCGGCATCACTTCGAAGAACACTTTCGATATCTTCTCTATTTGCAACATTTGCAAGAACAGCGATACGCTGTCCACTTTGTGTAACGTTTTCCTTGCCCTTTAACTTCTCAAGATTTTTTCTATAATTTAAATTAGAATCTCTCTTCTTTCTAAACTTTGTAAGGGTAGTATAATCTGGCTCTATATAAATCTTCCCTGTAAATCCGTCAATAATAACAGATTTCCCGTCATATTCTTCTTTTAATGATTCTCCAACACCAATTATAGAAGGTATTCCTTTGGTTCTTGCAAGTACGGATGTGTGAGAATTAAGAGTTCCTGCTGTTGTAATAAAACCTAAAATCTTACTTTTATCAAATTGAAGAATTTCACTTGGGTAAATCTCATCTGCTGCCATAACAAATGGCTCATCATATATAATTCTCTCCTTAAATGTATGTTGAAGTATACGAATTAAACGAGTAAAAGCATCTCTTACATCTGCTTCATGAGTTGCAAGACTATCTTTTCCTCTTTTTTTCGTGTCAGAAATATATGAATCAATTATTTCTTGAATAATAAATTCAGCATTTATCTCTTCATTTAAAATACGCTTTTGAATTTCATCACTTATATCTGGATCTTCAATTAGCTTTTTTTGAGTTTCAAATATCATAGCATTGGCATCCCCAACATCTCTGGTTGCCATTAGATATAATTCATCTAATTCAGAAATCGCTCTTTCCTTTGCTTTTATATATCTTGAAACTTCTTTTTCTACATCTTTTACAGAAATTTTCCTTATATCTTTTTGATCTCTTTTATAAAAAGAGATTTTTCCAATTGCTATTCCTTCAGATACTCTTTTACCTGTAAGTGTAATCATATCTTAACCCTCAATTTCTCAAATTTTTGCAAATATCAGAAATAATAACAAACATATATTTATGATAAACCCTAGTCTTTATTTCTTATACTTTAACTATAAAACATTTAACATTATTTGCAAATAATATTTTCTTTTATATAAAAATATCTATCAATATTTATATCAAAATTACTGAAAATATTTACCATATAACTTTACACTTTAAGTTGAAATTAGTCAAGAATTTTAGAAATGAATGTAAGAAATATAACAATTAAACAAGAACATTCTACATTATAAAAGCCCCAAAGATTTTAATCCTTGAGGCTTAAACTTAATCTATCTTCCTTTTACAATCTCTCATAGCTTCAGTTAGCTTTTTTGACTAGATTAAAAGGGGCACTACTTTCCTTCTACAATCTCTCTTACTTCCTTAAAGCACTTAACAACATAATCTATATCTGCTTTAGTATGAGTTGCACAAAGTTGAGTTCTAATTCTTGCTTTTCCCTTTGGAACTACAGGATAAGAGAAAGGAACTACGTATACGCCTTTTTTCATCATCTCTTCACCATAACGAACAGCAAGATGTTCGTCATAAAGCATTACAGGAACGATTGGATGTGTACTTTCGATTACATCAAATCCCGCTTCTTTAAGTTGTGCTCTGTAATAAAGTGTAGTTTCTTCAAGATTATCACGAAGAGCTGTACTTTCCCCAAGCATCTTAAATACTTCTTTTGAAGCTTCTACGATTGCCGGAGCAACTGAATTTGAGAAAAGATATGGACGACTTACTTGACGAAGTAAATCAACGATTTCTTTTCTAGCTGCTGTATATCCACCTGAAGCTCCACCAAGAGCCTTACCAAGTGTACCTGTTATAATATCAACTCTACCTTCAACGCCACAGTACTCTGGAGTTCCTTTTCCATGAGCTCCTACAAATCCTACAGCATGGCTATCATCTACCATAACTAAAGCATTATACTTATCAGCTAAATCGCAAATTCCTTTAAGATTGGCAATTATACCATCCATTGAAAATACACCATCAGTAGCAATAAGTTTTACTTTAGCTCCGGCTTCTGTTGCTTCTTTAAGCTTAGCTTCAAGATCTTCCATGTTGTTGTTTTTATATCTATATCTTGTTGCTTTACATAATCTAACACCATCAATAATTGAAGCATGGTTTAATTCGTCACTAATTACAGCATCTTCTTTACCAAGAATTGATTCGAAAAGTCCTCCATTTGCATCAAAGCAAGAACTATAAAGAATTGTGTCATCCATTCCAAGGAAGTCAGAGATAGATTTCTCAAGTTCTTTATGAATATCATAAGTTCCGCAAATGAAACGTACTGATGCACAACCATATCCACGATTGTCATAGGCTTTTTTAGCTGCATCAATAACTCTTCCGTTGTCTCCTAGTCCAAGGTAGTTATTTGCACACATGTTAATAACTTCTTGTCCATCTTCAAGTTTTACCTTAGCACCTTGAGGTGAAGCTATAGGAATTTCGTTTTTGAATAATCCATCAGCAATTATTCCATCAACTTGATCTTTGTATTTCTTTAAAACATCATTTTTTCTAGCCATTTTCTTATACTCTCTATTCTTTCTAATATATTTTTTCCAATAAATTATATTTAAGTTTTCTTGGAAAATTGGTTTAATTGTTTAATAAAAATACTACATTGAATAAAGTCGGCATACATTATATGTTAAAAATGTCGGCTATTTCTATTTATTTTACAATTGGATCAATTGGTGCATTTACTTCACCAATTTTACTCCAGTCAAGAATAACTTTTCCAGAATTTCCACTAATCATAGCATCAAATCCCTTGTTAAAGTCTTTAATATCAAAGTGATGTGTAATAATCTTAGAAATATCAAGTCCAGATTGAAGCATAGTAGTCATCTTGTACCATGTTTCCCAAACTTCACGACCGTAAACACCTTGAACTGTAAGCATATTGAAAATAATCTTTTCCCAATTGGCGTTAGTATTAGCAGCTTGAAGTCCAAGACAAGACATCTTTCCACCCATCTTCATATTGTCAATCATAGAAGCGAGTCCCATTTCGTTTCCAGACATTTCAAGACCTACATCAAAGCCTTCCTTCATGCCAAGCTCTTCCATAACTTGTGGAATAGTTTTTTCTTTAATATTAACAGCACGTGTTACACCCATCTCTTTAGCAAGATCAAGTCTGTACTGGTTAGTATCTGTAATTACTACATATCTAGCTCCAACGTGTTTGCAAATAGCAGCTGCCATAATTCCTATTGGACCTGCACCAACGATAAGTACATCTTCACCAATCATGTTAAATTGAAGTGCTGCATGAGTTGCATTTCCAAATGGATCAAAGATTGCATACATATCATCTGAAATTTCAGGAGCTGTATGCCAAGCGTTTCTTGCAGGAATTACAAGGTATTCTGCAAATGCACCATCACGGTTTACTCCAACACCTTGAGTGTTATGACAAAGATGTCTTTGTCCGGCAAGGCAGGCACGACAATGTCCACATACAACGTGACCTTCTCCAGAAACACGATCACCAATAGCAAATCCTTCAACGTTTTCGCCGATTTCAACGATTTCACCTACATACTCATGTCCTGCTGTAAGTCCTACAGGGATAGTATGTTGTGCCCAATCATTCCAAGCCCAGATATGTACGTCAGTACCGCAAATAGCAGTTTTTTTGATTTTGATTTTAACATCATTCTTGCCACATTCTGGAACGTCTACTTGTTTCATCCATAGACCAGCTTCGGGTTTCTCTTTTACAAGTGCCCACATTTTTTCATTACTCATTTTTTTATTTTCTCCTTTATACATTATTACTAAATATCAAGAAAAATCTCTTGACCTTTTATGCACATTATAACACATCTAAAAAATAATTAAACACCTGAATATGCTTATTTAAAGGTTATCAATCATTTTGTAAGCTTATTGAAGTTTTTTATTCATTTTGTACGATTTCGTCACTGCTTAAACCCTTCTCCGCGAATTTCTGTTGCATTTGTTATTATTGTAAAGGCATTAGGGTCTATTTCTTTTACAATTTTTAAAACCCCTGTTATTTTAGAATTTCTAACAGCTACTAAAAGCATATCCTTTAATTCTTTTGTATATCCACCCTTTGAAGGTAGTAAAGTAGTTCCTACATCTTCTTCATCTAATAATCTATCACTTATTTCCTCTGATTTATCGGAAATTACGTATATTACCTTAGCAAAATCAATACCTTGTTGAATTGCATCTACTACTTTATTTGCAGCATATAGGGTAAAGCAAGAATAAAGTACAACATCTAAATTTCTAAAAACAAATGCACCAAAGAGCACAATTGCTAAATCTACACCTGTCATTAGATTACTGGTTGGTAAATTAGGTTTGTGTTTTTTCAGTACTAAAGCAACTGTATCAGTTCCTCCTGTACTCATTTCCCTTGCAAACATTATTCCAACAGCTACACCAATTATTACCCCTGCCACTAAGGCAGCAACTAATTTATTTTCAGTATATTCTAAATTATATTTAGCTACTAAATCAGATAGTGGGTCAATCATAAGGGATAACGTTAACGAAGCAAGAGCAGATTTAAAAAGCATATTAAAACCTAACTGCCAAAATCCAAGAGCTGCAACAGTTATTGTAAAGCATAGACTTATCTGTCCAACTCTTAAAGGTAGCAAATCAGCTAGTGCTGTTGAAATACCACTTATTCCACCTGGCAATATATTATTAGGAATTGTAAAAATAGTAACTGCTCCACCCTCTAATAAAGAAGCTATAAAAATAATAATCAAATCAATAATAAAGTTCTTTACAGATTTTCCATTAATTTTTTTCAATACGCTACCTCCTATTTTTTAATAATATACTTATTAAACTATAAAACTAAATACTTACAAAAACAATTTATTCTTTTTAGCATTAGTTATCTATATTCTATAGTTTTTCTCAATGCACAATTTAAAAGATTGTATTTATTCTTTAGCACTTTTACATATTAAATCATTAGCAAATAGATACTTTAAATTCCTAAAATATTTATTTGCAAACAAAAACTGACCCTTAAAAATTAGATTAATGATATAATCTAACATTTTAGGATCAGTTAAAATGTCTCTTTTATTTAGAAATTATACTAACTCAATGAATACTTCCATTGCTGCATCACCTTTACGTTGACCAATTTTGATGATACGTGTGTATCCACCTTTACGGTTAACATATTTGGGTGCGATTTCATCAAAAAGCTTAGCTGGCATATCAATGTTCTTAGTAGCTTTTTTACGTCCTGCAACAGCTTTTGGAGTTTCTTTTACAGGTTGAAGTACTTTTAACATTTGACGACGTGCATGAAGTCTTGATGGAGAATCTTTTTTGATTTTCTTTTCAACTTCATCATATTGAGTTACTTTCTTGCCATCAACAACTTCTTTAACTCTTTTGCCATCTTTATCTTTTCTAGCAACTTTAGCCATAACAGTTACTTCTTCATAGTTATCTTTTTCTTTAACTGCAAGTGCAATAAGTCCTTCAGCGATTTTTCTGATTTCTTTTGCTTTACTTTCAGTTGTACGAATTTTACCATGTTGTAAAAGTGCTGTTACTTGATTTCTAAGAAGTGCTTTTCTTTGAGCACTAGTTCTTCCTAATTTTCTCATTTTATCTCCTATTCTCATAAGAATTACTCTTATGCCACGGTATGCCCTGTGGTCTTACTACCATGTATTATTATTTGCAAATGAAAAAGAAATTCATATTCTATCTCATTTTATATGACATGCTCTTTGGACTTACAATCATAGAGGTAAAGATTTAAATAATCTAGATGAGTAAAACTACTCACCTAGAATTATATCATAAATAAACTTATCAAAGTCTTTATTTAGCTTCGACTTCCTCATCTTCATCTTGACGAAGGTGAAGGTTCATCTCGTCTAACTTGTTAAGTACTTCTTCAAGAGACTTTCTTCCAAGATTACGAACTTTCATCATATCATCTTGAGTCTTGTTAAGAAGTTCTTCAACTGTGTTAATTCCAGCGCGTTTTAAGCAGTTAAATGAACGAACTGAAAGTTCAAGTTCATCAATAGTCATTTCCATAACTTTTTCTTGCTCATCTTCTACCTTAGTTTCCATAACTTCAGTAGATTTAGCTATATCAGTTAAATCAATGAAATATTGCAAATGTTCATTGAGAACTTTAGCTGCGAGAGAAACTGCTTCCTCTGGTTTAAGAGTTCCATTAGTAAATACGTCAAGTGTAAGTCTATCATAGTCTGTAACTTGTCCTACACGAGTGTTTTCTACTTTAATATTTACTCTTTCAACTGGAGTGTAAATAGAATCAATTGCTATTACTCCAATTGGCATATCTTCTTCTTTGTTTTTGTCAGAGCCGATATATCCTCTACCTTTAGTAATAGTAAGTTCGATATTAAGCTTTGCATCTTTACTTCCATCAAGAGTTGCGATAGGAAGTTCTGGATTCATAATCTCAATATCAGGATCAGCACTAATGTCTGAACCACGAACTACACCTTCTCCTTCAAATTCGATATATGCTGTTTTAACATCATCAGTACTTGAGTTATTTTTAATTGCAAGCATCTTAAGATTAGTAATAATCTCAGGAACATCTTCCTTTACGCCTGGAATAGTAGATATTTCTTGAATAACTCCATCAATCTTAACTCTAGAAATTGCTGCTCCTGGAAGAGAAGAAAGCATAATTCTACGAAGTGAATTACCAAGTGTTATTCCATATCCACGTTCAAGTGGTTGAATCTGAAGTCTAGAATATTGATTATCTTCTGAACTTTCAATAATTTTAATTTCTGGTATTGTAAAACCTAACACTAATTCCACCTCCTGGGGGATTTTAAGCTACTTATTATTTTGAATATAACTCGACAATAAGCATCTCGTCAACAGGTACATCGATAGCTTCTCTTGTTGGAAGGTTCTTAACTGTTCCTTTTAGGTTTTCTGGATCAAACTCTAGCCAATCTGGAACTAGACGACCACCAGTCATTTCTAAAATAGATTTATATCTTTCAGATGTTTTGTGTTTTTCTTTAATTTCAATAACATCTCCTGCAGATACAAGATATGATGGAATATTAACTTGTTTTCCATTTACAAGAATATGTTTATGGTCAACGATTTGACGAGCTTCACGTCTTGTACGAGCAAGTCCCATACGGAATACTACGTTATCAAGTCTTGATTCAAGAAGAATCATAAGATGCTCACCTGTCATACCTTTATGACGTTTAGCTTTTTCATAGTAGTTACGGAAAGGTTTCTCAAGAACTCCGTAAATAAATTTAGCTTTTTGTTTTTCGCGAAGTTGAAGAGCATATTCGCTCATCTTTCTATTTGCACGCTTAAGCGTTCTATTAGATTTCTTGTCAATTCCTAAAAAGATAGGGTCCATTCCAAGTGAACGGCATCTTTTAAGAACTGGAACTCTATTTACTGCCATTTGTATTTCCTCCAATTTTATAGTGGTCTAAATAATATCCTATAAGCATTATACACGTCTACGTTTTGGTGGACGACATCCATTGTGTGGAACTGGAGTTACGTCTTTAATACTTGTTACGTTAATTCCATTTGCCTGTAATGCACGAATTGCTGCTTCTCTACCTGATCCTGGTCCTTTTACAAATACGTCAACATATTTTAAACCATGGATTGTTGCTGCTTTAGCTGCTGTTTCAGCTGCCATTTGAGCTGCATAAGGGGTAGATTTCTTTGAACCTCTAAATCCAAGACCACCAGCACTTGCCCATGATAAAGCGTTTCCAGCTGCATCTGTTAATGTTACGATTGTATTATTAAATGAGCTTTGGATATGTGCTTGTCCTCGTTCAACGTTTTTCTTGACACGTTTTTTTGTCACTTTTTTGGTAACTTTCTTTGCCATTTAAACTAACCTACTCTTTCCTTAATTATTTTTTCTTATTTGCTACTGTTCTCTTAGGACCTTTTCTAGTTCTAGCATTAGTCTTTGTTTTTTGACCACGAACTGGAAGACCACGTCTGTGGCGGATTCCTCTGTATGAACCGATTTCTTGAAGTCTCTTAATATTAAGAGCAATCTCTCTACGAAGATCACCTTCAACTGTTTGTTCTTTGTCGATTACGTCGCTGATTTTCTTTACATCATCATCTGTAAGATCTCTACAGCGAATGTCAGGATTAACTCCTGCTTCTGTTAAAATTCTTGTCGCACTTGGTCTACCAATTCCGTAGATATAAGTGAGTCCGATTTCAACACGTTTGTCTCTTGGTAAGTCTACACCTGCAATACGAGCCATGTGTTTTTTCCTCCATTTTCACAATAATATTGTTTTTAATTGGGATAAGTTTTATTCCTTATCCAGAAATCTTTTTGTCTTTTTCGACTTTATAGTAACCTACTAAAATGAAATAAAAGCCAAAAATCTTTCCTTGCCACACCTTCTTCCAGATGTGGAATTAGAAGCAATATACACAGGTCGTAATACAGATCCATGTATATTAAGTCATATCCTTCGGATATGTCTTCTTGATACTGCGTATCAAGCAGTCCCAATTACTCTACAATTAAAGCAGCTTGATATTCTATATCTAAACATATTCTAGGATTTACGTAGCTTAATATAGAATATCAAGCTGCGTGACAAATCGTCTAATTTAGTTTTCAAGGTATTAGCCTTGACGTTGTTTGTGCTTTGGATTAGTGCAAATTACACGAACACTACCTTTTCTTCTTATTACTTTACAATGTTCGCAAATTGGCTTAACTGATGATCTAACCTTCATGATTAATCCTCCTTTTATCACCTTTTGCTTTTCGTTTTAGGGCGCACTTGCCCAAAAACGTGCTTATATATTATACGCAAAAGAAAATATAAAGTCAATACAATCTCATAAGAATTGAAAAACTTCACATTTAATCATTGCGAAAATATTAATTTAATACTTCTTTTTATATTTCATATGGAAATATAACATAAAATAATTATTTTACTATACTTTTATAATTGTTTTTCTAGCTTGTCTTATTTATCTCTCCAGATAATTCTTCCTTTTGATAAATCATATGGTGAAAGTTCAAGAGTTACTTTATCTCCTGGTAAAATTTTGATAAAATTCATTCTAAGTTTTCCACTTATATGTGCTAAAACTTGATGTCCATTTTCTAACTCTACTTGAAACATTGCATTTGGAAGTTTTTCTACAACTGTTCCTTCAATTTCAATTACGTCTGCTTTTGACATTAACAAATCTCCTAAATTCAATTCATTATTTTGTTTATTTTAATCCTAATTATAGGTTATTAATATTTATAATTTTAAATAAATAATAGTAACTATCATTTCTAATTCTTACTTTAATTTAAAAACTTTCAGTTCTTGCATCTCCTGTAAGTAAAACAGGCTCACCTTCTGTAATAAGTACTGTATTCTCATAATGGGCTGATATAGAACCGTCGGAAGTTACACATTTCCATTCATCTATATCAACTTCCCAGCCGCCAAGGTTAATCATAGGCTCAATGGCTAAGGTCATTCCCGGTTTAAGTAATGCACCTTTTCTATGTTGTCTATAGTTAGGAATTTCTGGGTCCTCATGAAGGGCTGTTCCTACTCCATGACCACACATATCTTTTACAATTCCATATCCAAACTGACTTATGTAATCATCTATAGCATTAGATATATCGAAAAGGTGATTTCCAGCCTTTGCAAATTTAATTCCTTCAAAGAAACTTTGTTCAGTTCTTCTAATTAAATCCTGGGCTTCTTTAGAAATCTTACCTACTGCATGAGTTCTAGCTGCATCGGAATGATATCCCTTATATATAAGGCCTGCATCTATACTTACAATATCTCCTTCTTTTAGAACTGCATCATAAGAAGGAAATCCATGTACTACTGTGTTATTAATTGATGTACAGAGAGTGCCAGGAAATCCTCCATAGTTTAGGAAATTAGGTGTGCAACCAAATCCTTTAATCATATCATAGGCTAATTTATCTAATTCGCCGGTACTAACTCCCGGTTTAATTGCTTTTTCTACTTCCTTATGAACCAATGAAAGAAGTCTACCTGACTCTTTCATCAATGCTATCTCTCTATCAGACTTAATCTGTATCGGCACTTACTGTCACTCTCCTTAAATTCATTAATTATAAAGGGCTTTAATAAAAATCTATAATAACTTTTGTATAATACTTTAATTCCAAAATCTATTTTAATTAAAAAGATTTTTATATACCACTTTAAGAATATTATTTTTCAAGTATATTTGATATATCAGAAAAAACTTCTTCAATATCCTTAGTTCCATCAACTGTATGCATAACACCTTGTTTTTCATAAAAATCAATAAGGGGTTGTGTTTGATCATGATAAACTTTAAGTCTTTTAAGAACTGTCTCTGGCTTATCATCATCTCTAATTGTAAGTTCTCCACCACATACATCACATACACCCTCTACTTTAGTTGGTGCATATTTTACATGAGGTGTTGCTCCACATTTAGCACAATATCTTCTACCACTCATACGCTCAACAATATTTTCATCAGGAACATTTACATCAATTGCAAATTCAATCTTATCCCCAGTTTTAGAAAGACCTTCTGTTAATGCCTCTGCTTGTGGTATTGTTCTTGGAAAGCCATCTAGTACATAGCCAGTCTTTGCATCATCTTTAGCAAGACGATCAATAACCAAATCAAGTACTAAGCTATCTGGAACTAATTCCCCACCATCCATATAAGCCTTAGCCTTAAGTCCAAGAGGAGTTTCCTCCTTAACGTTTGAACGAAGTATATCTCCTGTAGAGATATGTGGTACTCCGTATTTTGCAGCAATTTTCTTTGCCTGTGTGCCTTTTCCGGCACCTGGTGCCCCTAACATAACAATTTTCATAACCTTAACCTCTCTTTCTTTTCTTATATACACTTCTAGAGAAATACGAAAACCGCATTTCTCTAGTATGTTTTAAGTATTAAGAAATCCTTTGTATTCACGTACTAATGTCTGTGATTCAACCTGCTTAATTGTTTCAAGAATTACTGAAACAATAATGATTAGAGATGTACCACCAAAACTTACAGAAGCACCGAAATATCCACTAAAGAAAATAGGGATAACTTGTACAATTACAAGTCCTGTTGCTCCGATAAATATTAAATGATTTAGTATGTGAGTTAAATAATCAGAAGTTGGTTTTCCAGGACGATATCCTGGGATAAACCCACCGCTTTTTTTAAGATTATTTGCAAGTTCTAATGGGTTAAATGTAATTGAAGTATAGAAATATGCAAAGAATATTGTAAGTATAATATATACTACAAGACCTATTGAATATCCCCACTTATCAGGATTTAACCAATTAGATTGTGTCATACCCTTAAGTATTGTTGCTCCTACTCCTGTGCCTTGTCCTTTTCCCAAGAATTGTGCAATAACCACTGGAAATTGCATGATAGACGAAGCGAAGATAATAGGAATAACACCAGCTGTATTAACCTTCAATGGAATGTATGTGCTAGAGCCTCCATATGTTTTACGTCCAACAACTTTTTGAGAATATTGAACGCTAATTTTTCTCTCTGCATCATTAAGTATTATTACAAATACTACTACCCCAACTATTATCGCAATGATAATTATTGCAGCAAGACCACGAGAGGCTACACTTTTGCCATCAGCCATAACAAATTGTTTAAATAGTGATGCTATATCACTTGGAATTCTACTAATGATATTAATAGTAAGAACTACAGATATACCATTACCAACACCGTTTTGAGTAATTCTTTCACCAACCCACATAAGGAAAGATGAACCAGCTGTAAGTGATACAATAACCATGATTACTGTAATTGCGTTAAAGTTAGTTAAGGCTCCTCTTTGACCAAATCCAATAGCCATAGCTGTTGATTCAATAAGAGAAAGTCCAACTGTTACATAACGAGTAATAGCTGTAATTTTTTTTCTTCCTTCTTCACCATCACGATGTAATTCTTCTAACTTAGGAATTGCTATAGTTAAAAGTTGCATAATGATAGATGATGTAATGTATGGTGTAATGTTTAATGCAAATATAGACATCTGTTCAAATGAACCACCTGTAAATGCATTAAACAAGTTGAAAACCTCTCCTGTATTCTGTGCAAAGAAATCTTTGATTACAGAAGAATTAATTCCAGGAGTTGGTAGTTCACAACCTATACGAATAACTACAAGCATTAACAATGTATAGAATATCTTTTTTCGAATGTCCTTAATCTGAAAGGCTTTTTTAAGGGTTTCGAACATTAGATCACCTCTACTTTTCCGCCTAAAGCTTCGATCTTACTCTTAGCACCTGCACTAAATGCATTTGCACGAACTGTAAGTTTCTTTGTTAGCTCTCCATTTCCAAGTATCTTAACTCCATCTCTTATATTCTTAACGATTCCTGCTTCAACTAAAGAATCAAGAGAAACTGTTGCATCGTTATCAAATACTTCAAGAGCACTTAAATTAATTCCAACGATGTCTTTTGAATTTCTATTAGTAAATCCTCTTTTAGGAATTCTTCTAAATAAAGGCATTTGTCCACCTTCAAAACCAATTCTAGGACTTCCAGAACGAGCTTTTTGTCCTTTATGGCCTTTACCGGCAGTCTTTCCATTACCAGATCCATGTCCACGACCACGTCTAAAGTTGTTGCTCTGTTTAGAGCCTTCAGCAGGTCTTAAACTAGATAAATCCATGACCACACCTCCTATGCTTCTTCTACTTTTACCATATACTCTACTTGTTTAACCATTCCACGAGTAGCTGCATTATCTGGTAAGATAACGCTTTTGTTTACTTTATGTAATCCCAAGGCTTCCACTGTTCTCTTATGCTTTGGAACTGCACCAATTGTAGACTTAACTAATGTAACTTTTAAATTTGACATTTAGTTCTACCTCCTAGCCTAAGATTTGTTCTACAGTTTTACCACGAAGCTCAGCTACTTTTTCAGGTGTCTTAATATTTGTAAGAGCATTGATTGTAGCCAATACAACATTTTGTTTGTTATTTGAACCAAGTGATTTTGTACGAATATTTTTAATTCCTGCCATCTCTATAACGGCACGAGCTGGACCACCAGCGATAACTCCGGTACCATCTGGGGCTTTCTTTAGAAGAACTTGAGCTCCTCCAAATTTACCTGTAAAGTCGTGAGTAACTGAGCCGTTATCATCTAAGGCAACTTTGATAAGCTTTTTAGCTGCATCTTCTTTACCTTTTCTGATTGCTTCAGGAATTTCAGTTGCTTTTCCAAGTCCTGCGCCTACATGACCGTTTCCATCTCCTACAACTACTAAAGCTGTGAATCTGAAGTTACGACCACCCTTAACAACTTTTGTTACACGTTTGATTGAAACGACTTTCTCGTTTAACTCTAACTTATTAGCATCAATACGTTCTTGTCTCATGACCAGTCTTCTCCTTCCTAGAAATTCAATCCAGCTTCTCTAGCTGCATCTGCAAGTGCCTTGATTTTTCCATGATATATAAAGCCGCCTCTATCAAAGACAACATCTTTAATACCTTTATCAGTTGCTTTTTTACCGATTACAGTTCCGAGTTTAGCTGCTGCATCAACGTTGTTGGTTTTCTCTAAGTCTGCTTTAACTTCTTTTTCTAAAGTTGAAGCACTTACAAGAGTGTTTCCTACTGTATCGTCAATGATTTGCGCATACATATGATTATTACTTCTAAACACAGCAAGTCTTGGACAATTGCTTGTACCACTGATACGGTTACGTAATCTTCTGTGTTTCTTTTGTCTAACTACACTTCTTACTTTTTTGCTAACCATGTCACACTCTCCTTAATTATTTTTTACCAGTCTTACCAACTTTACGTCTAATAACTTCATCAGCATATTTAATACCTTTACCTTTATAAGGCTCTGGTCTTCTCTTGTCTCTGATTTCAGCTGCGAATTGGCCAACTTTTTCTTTGCTTATTCCACTAACTGTGATTTTGTTTCCATCAACAGCAGTTTCAATACCTTCAGGATCTTCCATAACTACTTCATGAGAGTATCCAAGGTGAAGTGTAAGTTTCTTACCGCTTTTTCCAGCTCTATAACCTACACCATTTACTTCAAGAACTTTATTGTAACCATCTGTTACACCAATAATCATGTTATTGATAAGAGTTCTTGTTAAGCCATGAAAGCTTTTCATTTTCTTTAAATCGTTAGGACGAGTAACAACAATGCTATCGCCTTCTTGTTCGATTTTCATTTCTTCTGGAAGAGTTCTAACTAACTCTCCTTTAGGACCTTTTACAGTCACTTTGTTTTTATCCTCAATCTTAACAGTTACACCTGCTGGGATTGTAATAGGCTGTCTTCCTATTCTTGACATTTTGTTTTCCTCCAACTTAGATTGACTAGGTTTTCCTAGTTTTCAGTTTTCTTTTATTTTATAGTACTTGTCTTTAAAAAAGATAGTATACTCAATCAGTATGAACTATATGAAACTTCTATTTGAAGTTTCTATGTAGTATATCCTACCAAATATAAGCTAAAATTTCGCCACCAACACCAGCGTTTCTTGCAGCTTTGTCTGTAAGAACTCCTTGGTTAGTTGATATAATTGCTGTTCCAAGTCCACCAAGAACTCTTGGAAGATCTTCACATGACGCATAAACACGAAGTCCTGGTTTAGAGATTCTCTTTAATCCAGAAATTACCTTCTCGTTTTTATCTTTACCATATTTGAGTGTAATATGAATAACATCATAAACACCTTCAGAAAGGATATCATATTTTGTGATATATCCTTCGTCAAGAAGAATGTTAGCGATTGCAACTTTCATCTTAGATACTGGGATATCAACTGTATCATGTTTAGCAGTATTAGCATTACGAATTCTTGTAAGCATATCTGCGATTGGATCATTTAAATGCATTTTATATTCCTCCTTTCCTCTTCTACCAGCTAGCTTTCTTTACGCCAGGTATCTGTCCTTTATAAGCAAGCTCACGAAAGCAAATACGGCAAATTCCATATTTTCTTAAATATGCATGTGGTCTTCCACAAATTTTGCAACGACTATATTCTTGTGTTGAGAATTTAGCTTTACGTCCTTGTTTCATCTTCATAGATGTTTTAGCCATGATTTACCTCCTCTATTTTGTAAATGGCATATTGAACTGTGTTAATAGTTCTCTTGCCTCTTCGTCTGTATTAGCAGTTGTTACAAATATAATGTCCATTCCTCTAACTTTGTCAACCTTATCATATTCGATTTCAGGGAAAATAAGTTGTTCTTTAATTCCAAGAGCGTAATTTCCACGTCCGTCAAATGCGTTAGGATTAACACCTCTAAAGTCACGTACACGAGGTAATGCAAGGTTTATAAGACGATCTGCGAATTCAAACATCTTTTCACCACGAAGTGTTACCTTACAACCGATAGGCATACCTTCACGGAGTTTGAAGTTAGCTACTGATTTTTTAGCTTTAGTGATTACAGCTTTTTGACCAGTGATTTTTTCAAGGTCAGCAACAGCTGATTCTAACACTTTAGCGTTTTCTTTAGCTTCGCCAACGCCCATATTGATTACGATTTTGTCAAGCTTTGGAATCTGCATAACATTTTTGTAACCAAATTTTTTGACCATATTGTCTTTTATTTCATTTTGATATTGATCTTTTAATCTACTCAAAATCTCATCCTCCTTTCTTAGTCTATTACTTCTCCAGTTGATTTAGCGAAACGTTTTTTCTTTCCATCTTCAACTTTAAAACCAATTCTAGTTGGTTTTCCTTTATGAAGATACATAACGTTACTTGCATCAATAGGACCTTCTTGATGGAGGATTCCACCTTGTTGGTTAGCTGCTGATGGTTTAGCATGTTTAGTAATCATGTTAACACCTTCTACAACGATACGTCCTGCTTTACCGTTTACAGCAGTAACTTTACCTTCTTTATGTTTATCTTTTCCAGCGATAACTTTTACCATATCGCCTTTTTTGATTTTTAAAGTTGCCACGTTACTACCTCCTATAATACTTCTGGAGCTAGTGAAACTATTTTCATGAATTGTTTCTCACGAAGCTCTCTAGCTACAGGCCCGAAAATACGAGTTCCTTTTGGGCTTTTGTCGTCTTTTATGATTACTGCAGCGTTTTCGTCAAATCTGATATAAGAACCATCTTTACGATGAGTGCTCTTAACAGTACGAACAACAACAGCTTTTACTACGTCACCTTTTTTAACTGTGCCACCTGGAGTTGCTTCTTTAACAGTAGCAACAATGACATCGCCAATATGTGCATATCTTCTTGTAGAACCACCTAATACGCGGATACAAAGAAGTTCTCTAGCACCAGTATTGTCAGCGACTTTAAGTCTACTTTCTTGTTGAATCATGCCTTGATTCCCTCCTTAAATATACCAGAAATCTGGTTTCCACTATTTAACCTTTTCTACAACTTCAACAAGTCTCCATCTTTTACTTCTTGATAAAGGTCTTGTTTCCATTACTTTTACTCTATCGCCAATGTTGCAAATGTTTTGTTCATCATGTGCTTTTAATTTATAAGTTCTCTTAACGATTTTCTTATAAATTGGATGCTTAACATGATCTTCTACTGCAACAACTATGGTCTTATCCATTTTATTACTAACAACTTTACCTGTTCTAGTTTTTCTAAGATTTCTTTCCACAGTATTACTCCTTTCGTAGATTAGTTAGCAGCTTTTGCTTTTTCAGAGATAACGGTCTGAATTCTAGCAATGTTTTTTCTAACTTCTTTAATTCTACTTGTATTATCAAGTTGGTTTGTTGCATTTTGGAATCTTAAGTTGAAAAGTTCCTTTTTAGCAGCTACTAAGTCATCATTTAATTCAGAAGCGCTTTTGGTTTTTAAATCTTCTACGAATGCATTAATTTTCACTGTTATCACCGCCTTCTAAGTCTGCTTTAGAAACGATTTTACATTTGCATGGGAGCTTGTGTACAGCGAGACGAAGAGCTTCACGAGCTATTTCTTCAGGTACACCGGCAATTTCAAACATAACACGTCCTGGTTTAACAACTGCTACCCAGTATTCAAGTGATCCTTTTCCAGAACCCATACGAGTTTCAGCTGGTTTAGTAGTTACTGGTTTATCTGGGAAAATTTTAATCCAAACTTTACCACCACGCTTAATGTAACGAGTCATAGCAACACGGGCAGCTTCTATTTGGTTTGAACGAATCCAGCAAGGTTCTGTAGCTACGATACCATATTCACCGTAGTTAATCTTGTTTCCACGAAGAGCTTTACCCTTCATAGACCCTCTGAATTGTTTACGTCTTTTAACTCTTTTTGGCATTAACATTATTTATCTCTCCCTTCCTTATTAACTTTTCCTGGAAGGATCTCGCCTTTGTAAATCCAAACTTTTACACCAACTTTTCCGTATGTTGTATCAGCTTCAGCGAATCCATAGTCAATGTCTGCACGAAGTGTTTGAAGAGGAATTGTTCCTTCTGAATAGAACTCTGTACGAGCCATATCAGCTCCACCAAGACGTCCTGATACAGATGTTTTGATTCCAAGAGCTCCAGATCTCATTGTACGGCTCATGCATGATTTCATAGCACGTCTAAATGAAACACGGTTCTCTAATTGCTGAGCAATGTTTTCAGCAACAAGTTGTGCATCTTTATCAACTTTCTTAATTTCTTTAACATCAATAATCATCTTTTTGCCTGTAAGTTTTTGAAGGTCAGCTTTGATGTTTTCAATCTCAACTCCACCTTTACCAATAACTACACCAGGTTTAGCTGTATGTAAGATGACTTTAACTTTATCAGATGCTCTTTCAATTTCAATCTTTGAAATTCCAGCACTGAATAATTTCTTCTTAAGGAATTTTCTGATTTTTTGATCTTCTACAAGGAAATCAGCAAACTCTTTTTTATCCGCATACCACTTAGAGTCCCAATCTTTAATGATTCCTACTCTTAAGCCATGTGGGTTAACTTTTTGTCCCATAATCAGCTTCTCCTTATCTTTCGTCTAATACAACAGTGATGTGGCTCATACGTTTTTCAATTCTATAAGCTCTACCCTGTGCTCTTGGTTTAACACGTTTCATTGTAGGCCCTTTATTTGCATAACATTCTGCGATATAAAGGTCTGCCCCATTCATTCCGTTATTGTTTTCTGCATTAGCTTTAGCAGATTCAACTAACTTCTTAACAAGGCTTGAAGCATATCTTGGGTTATAAGTTAAAATACCTAAAGCTTCAGTTACACTTTTTCCACGAATTGCATCAAGTACGAAACAAGCTTTCGTTACTGATACACGTGCGTAAGATAACTTAGCAGAAGGTCTAGTATCTTTATTTGCATTTCTTTCACGTTTGATCTGGGATCTATGTCCTTTAGCCATTTTGTGATACCTCCTTTTCTATGTTATCTAACTCTAGATTTCTTTTCGTCTTTTCCATGTCCTCTATATGTTCTAGTTGCAACAAACTCTCCGAGTTTATGTCCAACCATATCTTCTGTAACATATACTGGCACATGTTTTCTTCCATCATGTACTGCAAATGTAAGACCAACAAATGATGGGAAAATTGTTGAACGACGTGACCATGTCTTAATTACTGACTTGTCGCCTGTTTCGTTCATTTTATCAACTTTTTTAAGTAAACTTGCGTCTGCAAATGGTCCTTTTTTAAGTGAACGAGCCATGTTTTACCTCCTTATATTCGTAAACGTTATTTAATCGCTCTACCGTCTCTTCTTCTTACAATCATCTTGTTAGAAGCTTTGTGTTTCTTACGAGTCTTAAGTCCTAGTGCTGGTTTACCCCAAGGAGTACTTGGGCCTGGACGACCAATACCAGTTTTACCTTCACCACCACCATGTGGATGGTCATTAGGGTTCATAACAGAACCACGGACTGTAGGTCTAATACCCATATGACGTTTACGTCCGGCTTTACCGATGTTAATTAGGTTATGATCTCCATTACCTACAACACCAACAGTAGCTCTACATAAAATTGGAACCATTCTCATCTCTCCACTTGGAAGACGAAGAGTTGCATATTTTCCTTCTTTAGCCATAAGCTGTGCTGAGTTTCCTGCTGAACGAACAAGTTGTCCGCCACGTCCTGGGAAAAGCTCAATGTTATGTACTAATGTACCAACTGGCATGTTAGAAAGTGGTAAACAATTACCAACTCTAACTTCAGCATCTGGTCCGTTCATAATCTTCATTCCATCAGTTAAACCTTCTGGAGCTAAGATATAAGCTTTTTCTCCATCTGCATAACAGATAAGAGCAATATTAGCTGAACGATTTGGATCATATTCGATACCAATTACTCTTGCTACAATACCATCTTTTTTATTTCTTTTGAAATCGATGATTCTATATTTTTTCTTAGCACCGCCTCCGCGATGTCTTACAGTAATTTTACCTTGATTATTACGTCCTGCCTGTCTTTTTTTAGACTCAAGAAGTGATTTTTCAGGAGTTGTTTTAGTGATTTCAGAGAAATCAGAACCTGTCATCTGTCTTCTTGAAGGCGTATATGGGCGATATGTTTTAATTCCCATGGTAAATCTCCTTTCAAAATATCATTGATAGTTATTCATCAATGATGCATTTATTGTCGTGGTGCTATCCACATATTTTGTATTAATTCAAATATCTATGAGAAGTGAGAAGTTTCTCTATTTGAATTATTTAAACTTAAAATATTAAATGAAAGAGTGGATTAATATTTTAAAGTTTATCTCATGGATTTTATAATCCTTCAAAGATTTCGATATCATTACTATCAGCTGTTAAAGCAACAATTGCTTTTTTAGTTTTAGCAGTTTTACCGAATTTCATCTGTCCTCTTTGACGTTTTTTCTTACCAAGGCAGTTAATTGTGTTAACTGATTTAACCTTAGTTCCTTCAAACATCTTCTCAACAGCTTCTTTTACTTGGCTTTTTGTAGCTTCTGGATGAATAAGAAAAGTATATTTCTTTTGTCCCATAAGCTCCATGCTCTTCTCAGAGATGACTGGTTTAATGATTACATCATAATATTGTACATTTGCCATTATGCGTACACCTCCTCAATTTTACTAAGAGCAGCTTTAGTTACTACAAATGAATTGTATTTTAAAATGTCATATACATTAATTGTGTTACAGTAAGCTGTTTTAACATCTGCAATGTTTCTAGCAGATAATCTTGCGTTATTGTTCTCATCTTCAAGAACAACTAATGCTTTATTTAGGTTTAATTTATCTAAGAAAGTTTTGAAGTTCTTAGTTTTGATTTCGTCAAATTTGATTTCATCAATTACGAAGAATTTCTTATCTTCTACTCTAGATGTAAGGGCACTCTTAAGAGCAGCTCTTTTTTCTTTTTTGTTTAACTTAATTGTGTAATCTCTTGGTACTGGTGCAAATACTACTCCACCACCTGTCCATTGAGGAGATCTTGTAGAACCTTGTCTTGCATGACCTGTTCCTTTTTGTCTCCATGGTTTTCTTCCACCACCAGAAACTTCAGAACGAGTTTTTGCTTTTTGAGTTCCTTGACGTTTATTTGCAAGTTGTGCAACAACTGCCATATGAAGAAGATGTTCGTTTACATCAACTCCGAAAATTTCATCATTTAAATCGATAGTACCAACTTCAGCACCTTCGACGTTGTATACAGATACTTTTGCCATTTTCTTTAGTTCCTCCTTTCCTAAGCCTTAACTGCTTCTTTAATCGTAACTAAAGATTTTTTAGGACCTGGCATAGAACCTTTCACAAGGATTAAGTTCTTTTCAGCGTCAACACGTACGATTTCAAGATTTTGAATTGTAATCTTCTTGTTACCCATCTGTCCTGGCATCTTCTTACCTTTGAATACCTTACTTGGATCAGATGCAGAACCGTTAGAACCAGCATGACGATGGAATTTAGAACCATGGGCCATAGGTCCTCTATGTTGATTATGTCTTTTGATTGCACCTTGGAAACCTTTACCTTTTGAGATAGCAGTTGCATCAATCTTATCTCCTGCTGCAAATATGTCTGCTTTAATCTCAGAACCAAGTTCAAAAGCACTTACGTCTTCAAATTTGAATTCTCTTACAAATCTTTTACTTGTAACGCCAGCTTTTTTGAAATGACCTTGACCAGCTCTTCCAACACCGTTTCTATGAACGATTTCTTTCTTTCCAGCCTTGTCAACGTTAACAACTTTGTCTTTCTTATCAACAAAACCAACTTGAACCGCATTATAACCGTCTGTATCTACTGTTTTAATCTGTGTTACTACACAAGGACCAGCAGAAAGTACTGTTACAGGGATTAAAGTTCCATCTTCTTGGAAGATTTGAGTCATGCCGACTTTAGTAGCTAAAATAGCTTTCTTCATTTAATTCTACCTCCTGTAATATACAGCGGAACGGATTACCCGTTCATCCTACATTAAAAATATGAGGGCTGTTATCAAAATTTACTTGTAACTTCTAATTAATACTTAATGTTCTTTCTTTACACAGGTTATATGAAAGAACTTTCATTAATATAAGTTACCTGTCTGCAAATGAATGCAGATGTTATGAGAACTAATTATTTAGTCTTCATCTTGATGTCGATATGTACACCAGCTGGCATATCTAATCTAGATAATGCATCAACAGTTTTTTGTGTTGGTGTTAAGATATCGATAAGTCTTTTGTGAGTTCTTTGTTCGAACTGCTCACGAGAGTCTTTGTACTTATGTACAGCTCTGATGATTGTTACAACTTCCTTTTTAGTAGGAAGAGGTACTGGTCCACTCACTTCTGCCCCAGTTTTCTTTACAGTTTCGATGATTTTCTTCGCAGATGCATCTACTAATTGATGCTCATACGCCTTAAGTGTAATTCTCATTACTTGACTTGCCATAAAAAAAGTCGCCTCCTTATTCGTACTTAAACTATAGTACGACAAGCGGTGACTGTACACTCTCCCGTGTGTGTCATAATGACTTTCACACGTAGTTTCCATATCTATGATGGACTTTTTACGAAATAGTACAGTGACTTGTCGCCAGTTTTCACTAACTTGACATTCGCTCCACGGAACACCAGATGTCTATTACTAAGCATCTGCAACCTCACGCTTCATCGCTATCATGTCACAGCACTAAATACTTTACTACAAACCTTCTTTTATTGCAAGAATAATTTTATGAACTTTGTATTTTTTTTAATACAAAGATGCAAATACTAATTTTCTTTAATTTAGATATTAAATTTCTTTCATATTAAACTAAATTTTCTTTAATTAAAATACACCTTTTCTCTAAAAAATTCTAGAGCATTTCTACTCTAGAATTTTTCATTAAACTTATTTTCCATAACAATAATAATATAAAACATTGCATTGTATCTTTATATTTTCACTGTATTAATTTAGTCATTCTCATTCATCCAGTCTAATAATATTGGGAAGTATTTCTCTGGTTCTTCAACAAATGGCATATGACGGCTATTTCCGAATAGTTCCCATTTGCTACCTGGAATATGATCATACATCTCTTTAGCAACAAGAGGTGAACATAAATCATTTACACCATCTGTAATAAGTACAGGTTCTTTAATAGTGTGAAGCTTATCTGTGTATTCATAATCTCCTAAAGTACCTGTTGGTGTATATTCGTTAGGTCCCCAACCTACTACATAAGCTTCAGAACCACTAACTTTCTTTCTCCAAAGAGGCTCCGGCCAGCTTTCATCAAAAACAGGAGCACAATGACGAATCATAAAATGATCGTTCGCCTTTAAGTAATCCGGATCATCAAAGTTACCGGTATCCTCTGCTTTTTTAATAGCAGCTTGATCTTCAGGGCTTAACCAAGCAATACGACGATGTTGCTCAATACTCCAAAGCTTAGCACTTGCAAGAGTACTAGATAGAATTATACTTTTAACACCTTCTGGCTTATAATCGCAGGCATAGATAATTGCAAGCATTCCACCCCAGCTTTGCCCTAAGATATGAACTTCATCAAGATTTAAAAACTTACGTAATTCAATTAACTCTTCTGCCCAAGTCTCTTTATTCCATAAATCTGGTCTATTAGGTACAAATGAATTACCACAACCGATTTGGTCATACATAATTAAAGCTCTCTCATCTTTATCTGCAAGTTCATCCATAACTTCAAAATAGTTATGAGTTGAACCTGGACCTCCATGAAGTAGTAAAAGTGGTGGCTTCTTTCCAAGATACTCTTCTCCTACAATTCTGTAGTAGGTTTTAAATTCTTTAAATGGCATATATCCTTCTTTAATTGTCATTTTTTCTGCATCTCCTATTCTCTATATGATTTTTAAAAATCAAACTAGAATAAGATTACTCTTATTTGCAAATATTTCAACTGTTTTTGTGCAAATTTCAAATTTTAAAGAGTGTACTCTGTTAAATAATTAAAGAAATTTCTATACTATTATCTCTTCACTTTTTTCCTTACGATTATAATTCCTGTTATAGTAGCCATGGCTAATAATACAACCAACAGAATAATATTATTCATATCTCCAGTCTTAACATAAGATATTAGTTTATATACAACCTTTGTTTTAGTTTTAGGATCAGTTGTGCCTGAATCATGGTCATCTCCCGTATTACCGCCTCCATCTATATGGGTATCGCCACCGTCACCAACTACTTGAGGTTTATTCTGATAAAGGGTAACCTTTATGGTTATAGAAGCAGTACCTTGTTCATTGGTACTTGTAAATGTAAGGTCATAAGTGCCTACTTGTTTATTGCTATATTTTTCAAATAGTGCGTTGAAACTTTCATCATCTACCAATATTTTTTCTGGTTCTAGCTGAGTTCCTTCTAAATTAAATCCTATTACGCTAGATAAGTTCTTGGTAATATCTTTAGTAAGAGCGGTTTTATTATCTACATCATAAGAGAAATTATTTGCCCATAAAGTAATTCCAGTAACAGGATCTGTAACTGTACTGCTATAAAGTGCTACATTAATAGTAACTTCTTCTCCTGTTCTAATAATATAAAATCTAAGTGGATAATTTCCTGTTGCATCTAAGTTTTGAGCTGAAGTAATTGCAGAAAGTTGATCTGCATCTACACCAATATCAGCTAGAGCAATATCATTTGCCCATTTATCTTTAGCTTCTACTGCACATAAGGTTTTAGCTATATCAGCATTAAATTCATCACTCTTAGAAATACGAATATTATTTGCACCAATATCGCCTTTATCAATAGAACCTTCTATATTACTATTATCTGATTTTAAGCTTGGATATACTCCTGAAGCCTTTTCTTTAATTACCACATTAACTTTTATAGAACCATTGGTAGTATTTATTGTAAATGGATAAATTCCTGTAGTATTATTTGCAATGGCATCTTTAATAGCAGTAAATTCTGTATCGTTGCCGGTTAAAGCTGTTCTTGAAATTTCTGAATTAGCTACTACTCCATTAGCAGAAATTCTATACATAAGGTCGTCTTTGGTTAATTCTTTATCTTTCCACTCATCAATTCCTAAAACTATATTATTTCCAGATAATCTAGTGTTAGCCATTTTAATATCATCTCCCACATCTTGAAGAATTACATAAATTACCTTTTCAGTATTATTTAAGGTATTGTTGATATGAAGAGGATATTGATTTAAAGCACCGTTTCCTTGTTCAATTGCTTTATTTATGGTGTCCAATTCATCACTGTCCACACTTATGTATTCATCTGGAAGTTCATTTAAGCTACTATCTTTAGCACTAAAGTTTGAATACTTAAGAACTACTGCCTTAGTTAATGGGGTGTTAGAAGTTCCATCATAGGTACTTGTCTTTACTCCATATTCAAAATTAGATGCAGTAATAGTTGAATAATCATTCATCTTCCACTGAGCTTCTAAAGTAAGTGTTCCAGTATGATTAGTATTATCTAGCTTAACGCCATTATCTGTTATTAAAAGGCTTGAACTTGCAAGAGTTGTTATACTTGATGAACTATCAAATGTCCAATTAAAGGGTGTAGTGGCATCTACACTTTTCCAGCCTTTAAAAGTATATCCAGATTTAACCGGGTCACTTCCTGGGCTTGTTAAAGTACCATCATACTCTCCAGAGGTACTAACCGTAGCTGGGGTATAAGTTACATCATCAAGACCTGTATATGAAACTGTTATAGGATATGGACTAAAACTAGCTGTAAGTGTAAGATTAGTCACTGTCCAATCTCCGATAATATCACTTATTGTATTATTTACACCTACATAACCTGTAAATGTAGTACTTCCATTAGTAGTTACTTTCCAACCATTAAAGATATAACCCTTTTTACTTGGTGTAATTCCAGTAATAGTTCCTCCAATATTTCTAGTCGGTAAAAGGCTTGCTGAAGAATAAGTAAGACCTGTTAAATCTGAAATACTACTTGGTGTTGCGCCTGTAAGTCCATTATATGAAACAGTGTA
>JAISGP010000154.1 GCA_031263035.1 Lachnospiraceae bacterium
TTGTTATTTTCTATACCACCATCTCCTTATCCGGTTTTCATCATTTCCTTACTACTACAATCCAATTAGATATTTAAATAAAAAAGCTAATATATCATTTTAATTAATACTAAATTTTACATATTAAAACCCATTGTCCTATATTATCTTCCCCAATATTTTTTATCTATACCTCTATATCCTATTGCTTCTTTTAAATGTTTTAATTCTATACACTCTTTTTCATCCATATCTGCAATGGTCCTTGCTACCTTTAAAATTTTATGATATGTCCTTGCTGTTAAAGACAACATTTCATAAGCTTCTTTCATTACTTTTTCACTGTCTTTATCTAAAAGGCAGTATTTCTTTAAATCCTTTGGACTTAATCTACCATTCTCTTTTATACCTAAATTTCTATATCGCTCTTCTTGAATTTTTCTAGTTCTTATTACTCTTTCTCTTATAGTACTAGATGTTTCACCTTTTCTTTCAGATTTTAAATCAGAGTATTTTACTTTAGGTGCTTCAACACATATGTCAATCCTATCTAAAATAGGTTGACTAATATGAGAAAGATAATTAGTTATTTGATTTGGAGAACAAGTACATTTTTCAAAATCAGGGTAATTGCCACAAGGACAAGGGTTCATAGCTGCCACTAAAATAAAGTCAGAAGGATAAACTACATTCCTATAAGACCTGGAAATTCTTATAACTCTCTCTTCCATAGGCTGACGTAATACCTCTAATACGGGCTTTGCAAATTCTGCCAATTCATCTAAAAATAAAACGCCTTTGTGGGCTAAAGAAATTTCTCCGGGGATCGGACTAACACCCCCACCAATTAAAGCCGACCTTGTAATAGTATGATGAGCACTTCTAAAAGGTGGATTATCTATTAAAGGATGTTCTTCATCTAAAAGCCCTAAAATACTATATACTTTAGTTACATCCATACTATCTTCCATATCAAGAGTAGGCAATATACTAGGAATACTACTAGCAATCATAGATTTTCCACTTCCGGGAGGTCCCACTAAAAGAAGATTATGTCCACCACTTACTGCCACTTCTGCTGCTCTCTTTACAAATTCTTGTCCTATAATATCAGAAAAATCTACTATAGGGTGGGAAGTATTAATCATGTTTTTATTATCATCCTTAGAAACTTGAACTTTATTGTATTTGCCATAATCAAAGTAATCGCAAACTTCCAACAATGTTTGAACTCCTATTATTTCAATACCGGAAACTATCAATCCTTCTTTTTGATTATCATAAGGTAGAATAATCTTTTTAATCCCTCTCTTCTTGGCTTCCAATACAATAGGAAGAATTCCATTTACTTTCTTTACATCTCCATCTAAACCTAATTCTCCGATTATTAATATATCTTTATTTCTATCACTTTTAAGTAATTGCATTGATAATAAAATAGACATAGCAATAGGTAAATCATAGGAAGAACCTTTTTTCCTAATTCTTGCAGGAGATAGATTTACTATTATTTTTTTAGGTAGCAAATTCTTACCTGAATTAGCAATAGCTGTCCTAACCCTTTCGCTTGCCTCCTTTACTTCATTTGAAAGATAACCTACCATATCAAATCTTGGTAAGCCGTTACTTACATCTGCTTCAACACTTACTAAATCCACAGTTAATCCGTGAATAGAAGCAGAAATAACTTGACTAAAAGCCATTTAATCACTCCTTTTCATTTATATTTTTTATAAAATGGTACTCAAAAAACACTTATATAAACATATCTAAAAATGTGGAAATAAAAAGCTAGAATTAGCTCCTTTAAGATGTTTTGATTATAATAGAAATCAATAAGATTTACAAGGATAAATTATTACTTTTTTATCAAATATTTTAACAGCCAAAAAAAGACTAGAAATCTTCCTGCTATTAGCATTAAAAAATCTCTAGTCTTTCATTGTTTTTATATAAGTAATTCTATATTTAAACTTTTATAAAGCTGCAATCTTCTCCCAAATTGGTTCAGATGCTTTAACTATATCCTTATATATTTCAAATCTTTTAGCATATTCTTCGTGATTTTTAGGATTAGGTTCATATACGTTTTTCATACGAACGCATCTATTTGCTGCTTCTTCCTCATCCTTAAATGCTCCAACACCTACTCCTAAAAGAAGAGCTCCACCAAAAGAACTTTCAGCGTTTTCCGGAGCTTTAACAGTAAGTCCAAAAACATCACTTACTATTTGACACCAAAGTGGACTTTTAGCTCCACCACCAATAATAACTATGTCTTCCATATTTTCTGTAAAGTTCTTTAAAACTTGTAGACAATCGTATAAGCTATATGCAACTCCTTCAAGAACTGCTCTGGCAAAATGAGCCTTTTTATGTATCATACTTACTCCAAAAAATCCAGCTCTTGCATGAGGATTGAAATATGGACATCTTTCTCCTAAAAGATATGGGTGGAAGAATAAGCCATCACTACCAAGAGGTGCTTTCATTGCATCTTCATTCATTTGCAAATAAACATCCTCACCTTTTTCATCAGCTATTTCTTTTTCTGTTTCATATAAAGCATCTCTAAGCCATCTATTTGCCTGAGCACAGGTATTAGTAGCTGTAACTGTATACCATTTTCCTTCAACTGAATATGGATATGTAAATGATTTTTTATGTGGATTTGCTTCATTTACAACAAGATTAACATTACCGGCTGTAGCAAGTTTAACAATGATTTGTCCTTCTCTTACAGCACCTGCACTAAAATCTTCTGCTGCTGTATCTGAACAACCTGCAATTACAGGAAGTCCAACTGGAAGTCCAGTAATTTTAGCTACTTCTTCTTTGACATATCCAGTGATTTCTTTAGAATTACGAATTGGGGGAAGCTTTTCTAAAGAAAGCCCTATCAAGTCACAAAGCTCTTTTGACCACTCCTTTTTTCTTGCATCAAACAAAAGTGATCCTTGTGCATCTACTATATCTGTACAATAATCTCCTGTTACCCAAGAGCGTACATAATCTTTTGTAAAATAAATCTCTGAGATTTTCTCAAAATTTTCTGGTTCGTTATTTTTAACCCACATTAATTGTGGAAGAGTCCATGTAGGTGTAGGCATAGCCATAGCTATATCGAAAATCATCTCTGAATGTTCTTCTAAGGCTTTACACTCTTCACTACTTCTTTGATCATTCCACATAATACAAGGACGAATTACTTCTTTGTTTTTATCAACAAGAACTGCATTATGAGTTGATGCACTAACTGCAAGTCCTAGTAAACCATCAAACCCATCATCCATTTGTTCTTTACATCTTGTTACTGTATCAATAAATGCCTCTATCCAAAGTGCCGGATCTTGCTCTGAATACCCTGGTTTTTCATAAATTGAAGGATATTCATTTGAAGCACTTGCTAATACAACTCCATCTAAGTTAATAACTGTAGCTTTACAACCACCAGTTCCAAAATCAACTCCAAATAATTTTTCCATTGTTGTCATTACCACACTTTCATATACTAGTATTTCTTGACAACCAAAGCCTCTTCTAAGTGTTTAAAATTATCTATTGCCACCTGACCACTTCTTAAGGCAACCCCTGTATATAGAGTATCTATTATAGTAAGTTCTGCCATTCTAGAAGCAATAGCATTTATTCTATATAAGATTTCGCTAGATTTAGTATGTAGAGCAATATTGGCAAGTTTAGCTACCGGAGAATTACCAACTGAGGTTACAGTTATTATAAATGCTCCATTTTTTTTAGCCAACTCTGCCGCTTCCTTTGCATCCTTTGAGCTTCCGGAATGAGAACAAACTAAAAGTACATCCTCTTTACCCATACTTGCAATTGCAATCATCTGCATATGATCATCAGTATAGGCATGGACATCCATTCCTATACGAAGGAACTTGTGTCCTGCATCTAAAGCAATTGCCGCTGAATTACCGTTGCCAACTATTATCAATCGTCTACATTTTAAAATAGCTTGAATACATTTTTCAATGTCTTCTTTATTTAACGCCATTTGAGTCTGTTTTAATGCACCTACTGCACTTGAAAAAACAGAATTAATAATAGTTTCTATATCTGACTCATCTGTTAGTTGTTCGTGAATAAGCTGAGTTGGAGTAACAAGTTCTCTTGCCACATCAACTTTTAATGCTTGAAAACTAGGATAACCTAATTTCCCACACAATCTAGTTACTGTCGCCTCACTAGAGCCTGCAAGGCGTGCAAGCTCTGTGATTGACGAATATATTAATTTTTCTTGATTATCTAGCATACACTGGGCTGTTAGCTTTTCCTTTTTAGAAAGCTTCTCCATGTGCGCCTCTACTCTTAGAAAAAACTCATTGGTTGTTTTATTCTCTTTCATATTTCCTACCCCTTTAGATTTATTGCTTAATTATAACCTATGTAAATTTTTTGGGCAAGAATATGTTTATTTAGATATCAAAAACTTCTCCAACTTTTCCCGGTTTAGTTAATAATTCTAATGCCTTATCCACATATTGTTTACGATGATTATTCTCATCCTTAGGTGTAAGTGATGGATCACCTACCGGACTAGTAATTGCAAATCCTCTAAGGACACGTGAACTTCCAACAGATTTAGCAATATCTACTACTGCACAAATCTGTACAACAGGAATTCCTACCCTTTCAATTTCTTTAACGATCGTTGACCCGCAACGAGTACTAGTACCTCAAGTAGATGTTAGAATTGCCGCTGTAATACCTTTATCTAATAAAGCCTGAGCAATTCCTTCTCCCTTTTTCTTTGAAGCTGCAACTGAAGCACAATTACCGCAACTTACGTATACTTCCGGATCAAGAGAACCAATTTTTCCTTCTTTAACATATTCTCTTAATACATCTACAGGGAAAAGTCTCTGTGTATTTTCTAATACTGAAGTTCCATCATATCCACTGTGAATAACAAAATGAGGATTTGCCATAAGTTCATCCCAATTATAATGTCCCCAAGCTGTACTACCGTTTGGCTTTAATCCATCAGGATTAGATTCAGGAATTAAACCACCATCTGTTACAAGTGCCAAATTAACCTTACTTAAATCTTCTACCTCTTTTGCAGGCTCTACCTCATCAAATACCGGAGGAAGAAGCTCACTCTCAAATTCTTCACCTTTAATCTTTGCAAGAACCATTTCTATTGCACGATGTGCCGCATTAGACTCTTGCTCTTCATTTAAAATAATATCTCTTTTAATATAGCCTTCTTCATTTGCACCTTTAACAGTTTCGCCTTTAAGAAGTCTAGTTGCAAGATTACACATTACCGGTGCAACCTTTCTCATTTGAGAAGAGAGAATTCCAGTTTTAACTATATATGTATCTTTTCTAAAAATATCTACTGCTGGATTTTCCGGATACATACCTGTAATTGATACAATATCTAATTCTTTATGCACAGCCGCTGACATATTTCCACAGCTGATTCCATATCTTCCTGCATTAAATGCCGGTCCGGCTATAAATAAATCTGGAGAATATTTTTTAACAATCTCTAAACCTTCTTTAGTATTCTTTTCAGTATCTTCAGCGAAATAGTTATCACCGCAAATAATTGTTGCAACTATTTCAAATTCATCACCAAGTAATTTATCAAATAATAGAGCAGGTCCTACTGGCTCTTCTTTTACAGAAAAACCAACATGTGCCATGTCTTCCCCACCTATTTGACCAAAAAACTGGTTTATATAACAAACAACACGATATTTCTTCATTAAATCATTTCCTTCCTGTTTTTTAATAGTCAAATGCTTTTCCATATGAATAACCAATTTGACTCATTAATCCTACCTGTTTCATATAAGTTGAACGAACTACACCTTTGGCTGGATCTCCAGTTGCAATCTTATGTCCTCCAATTACTCCATCATCTCCACTTAGATAAAGAGCATCTTCAGGACCTCCAAGTAAGGTATCTACAGCAGGAAGTGTAAAATTATGATAATAGGTACCTGAACAAACAATAGAATCTACATTTGATTCACTAATTAGACATTCAACATCAAGATTACTCTTACCATTTAATATTTGAATTATTGGTACAGAACGAATTCCAAGTTTTTCTGCTTCTGATGCAATTGCGCCTACACATAAAGTTGATGCACCACCAACACCTTTTGTTACTATTAAACCATCTGCATGAAGAACATTTTTCAAAAGACTAGCTGCCATTTTAGCACATAATGCTCTATGGGTAGCTTCTACTGAAGTAACTGTTATTAGTACCCCTGCGAAATTCAAGTCTTTACCATGTCTCTCCATTAATTCCCAAATAATTGGATGATTCATAATCTCATATGTTGTTACACAACGGAAGCCACCACATAGAGAAATAGCCCCATCAATAACTTCAGTAGGTTGCATTATTAAAGGAAGAGAATCAGGAATTGCATTTCCATATACCATAGGTTCTCTATAATTTTGAGTATCATATTGCTTTGAATAAATTTGATAAGAATAAGCAATACTTGGAAGGTCTGGATACTGAGTTTCATTATCTAAAACACAAGCTTTTTCAGGTTTTTCAACTAGAGTGGCTTTGGCAAGCATTACACTTACCTTATAACCAATTCTTCTAATACCTTCTCTATAATCTCTAAAATCTACATCTTCTACACCCATTGGCTCTATTACTAGCTGTGGCATCTTAGCATATGGATTTATAGCAGCACATTCACCACTCATATCGTAAGAACCCCATTTTCTTGACCAATAAGTATTATTTTGACATAGTGTTATTCCTACACCTGTTACAGCTCTTGCAACACCATTTCCAGCTATTTCGCACTCTTCACTTAAAACTCCCGGAAAATCTGTACTTCCAGAAACTTTGCAACGAGGTTGAACTACATCAACTACATTTATAATACGAACTGATTCTCCTGGTCTTGCAATATCAATTTTCAAAGTTTCAAAACAAAATTCATCTTTTGCAAATGCTAAAATGTCTTCTTTGCTTACATATAAAACTTCATTTTCAAAATAAGTCTTATCTGCAAATTGCAAATCTTTTGCATCAATTTTTTCTACTGTTAATTTCATAAATTAAAATCCCTTCTTATGAACCCATTAAAAGATTCGGTAAAAATGTTACAACTTGTGGACAAACTAAAATTAAAATCATTACTGCTAGCACTATAGAAACTACCGGTGCTGTATATTTAATTGCCTCCTTAAATGGTGCCTTTGCTATATCCATAGATATAAACAAGTAAAGACCTACCGGAGGTGTAAGTCCTCCTACTACTGTAGCAATTGAGAATAATACTCCAAACATTAAAGGATCAACTCCAAGTGCAATAATAATAGGATATACTATTGGAAGTATAACTGCTGTAGCTGCTAAAGTTTCCATAAAGCAACCAACTACAAGCATAATTGCAATAATAATTAATACAACAACTGTTGGGTTTTTTGAAACACCTAACATAAAATCTTTAATTGTAGCTGCAAGGTTAACTCTTGCAAATATATATGAATAAATACTAGAAATACCCATAAGCATCATAAGCATTGCTGAAGAAGATGATGCTCTTTTAAATATAGTAATTAAATCTTTTAGTTTTAATGTTCTGTAGATAAAGAATCCACAAATCAATCCATATAAACAAGCTATAATACCTGATTCTGTTGCTGTAAATACACCTGATATAACTCCACCAACAATAATTAATGGTGTAATAAGTGCAAAGAATGCACTTTTAAAGCTTTTCCAAACTGATTGTATTTCGAATTTTCCTTCCGGACTATCAACATTATGTTTTCTGGCATATAACCAACACATAACCATAAGACAAAGTCCAATAAGAATTCCCGGAACAACTCCACCAACGAATAATTTTCCTACTGAAAAACCTGTTAATGAAGCAAATACAATCATGTTAGTACTTGGAGGAATAATTGGTCCAAGAGAGCCTGACCCTGCAATAAGTGCTGATATAAATGAACGTTTGTAACCAGCTTTTTTAAGCTCCGGAACTGTAAGAGAACCTACAGCACTCATTGTTGCTGCACCAGATCCTGAAATACCTGCAAATATCATATTTGCAAGAACAGAAACCATTCCAAGTCCACCACGTAATTGTGATATACATGCACGACAGAAATTAAGTATTTTTTCAGAAAGCTTAGCTGCTCCTAAAATCTCTCCTGCTAAAATAAACAGAGGTCCTGCCATAAGTGAAAATGAATTCATACCACGTACTGCTTGTTGCACTGCCATAAATGCCGGCACATCACTACCAAACATGATAGCAAGTAATCCTGAAAGACCAATAGCAAAGCATACAGGCATTCCAATTATTAATAAAATTAAAAGCGAAATAACTGCAATTTGTATCATATTAAATTTCTCCCTTCGCGTATTGTTTTGTCATTTTAGGAATAGTACTTGCATAAGAGCAAAGCATCATGATAATTCCAGCTGGTACAGCTGCGTATATAAATGAATAAGGTATTCTTATTGCTGCTCCAAGGAAATTCCCAGATCTTTGTACTAAGGCTATTGAACAAGGTAGATACATAAGTAAAAATACTACACACATCATTCTTGAAATTAAGAAAAGTATAGCTTTTTTCTTATTATCCTTCATAAAGCTTATTATGATATCTACCGAAACGTGTCCATCGCATCTTACAGTTAAGGCTGACCCAAAAAATGTAAGATAAATTCCACAAAATCTCATAGCTTCTTCTGTCCAAGGTGGTGCCGCATTAAATATAAAACGTCCAAACACCTGCATACTACCTAGAACTAATATTCCGCCAAAAAGCAAAATGCAAATGGCAGTCTGTATATTTTCAATTTGTTTATCAATCTTTAAAAGTGTTTTCATCTTAGATTGCCTCCATTTGCTTAATTAGTTTTCCTAAACCATATTCATTTGCATATTGGTCATATATGCTCTTACAAGCATCTTTCATTCTTTGTCTCTCTTTTGGATCTAAATCATAGATTTTAACTCCGGCAGCAGCAATTGTTTTTTCTGCTTCAACGCCTAGTTCTTTTCTATCTTTAAGTTGTTTAGCTTGATTTTCTTTGGCACAATCTAGTAATATTTTTTGAAGATCCTTTGGAATTGAATTCCATTTTTCATTATTTATCATTACTAAATATGCTTGGCTAAGATAATTTGTCTTTGTGAAATACTTACCTACTTCTTGAAGATTTTGACTAGTAAGTCCTACATCATCAGCTTCAACTGCATCTGCTACACCTTGTTGAAGAAGAGTATATGCTTCACTCCATGCTGAAGTAACAGTACTTGCTCCTAATGCATTCCATATATCTACATAAAGTTTAGTCTCTGGAGTTCTCATTTTTAAACCTTTAATATCTTCAAGTTTATGAATAGGTCTAGTTTTAACAAGTGGGCAACGAAGTCCATTAGAATATGTCATTAATAAATGAAAATCTAAACCTTTAATCATTTTAGGAACTTCTTTTGGAACTACATTTTCTATAATTCGACATTGTGCATCTAAGTCATTACATAGGAATGGTAGATTAAACACTCCAAGTTCCGGTCTATTAAATGTTGATGCCCAATCTGAAGCATCTGCAAATGTAATATCCAGAGAACCCATTGATATTTGCTCCATCATTTCACGAGCAGAGCCTAGCTGACTTGCCGGATAAAGATTAATTTTAATTCTTCCATTACTTTTCTTTTCTACTAATTCTTTAAATTCCTCTGGTGCTACATATAATGCATGTCCTGGATTCTGAATATGACCAAATTCCAAAACTACTTCTGGTTCTTTTCCGTTTTTAGCTGTATCTTTACTTTTAACATTACAACCTACAAGTAGGGTTCCTACAAGACTTAAAACGAGAAATAGTGATATAATTCTTTTCATTATGATCTCCTCAATTTTATAATTTTACTTGGCCCAGTGTAACTGAAATATTACTTCCAGTTGTTGAAGCTCCGATTTTACCACATAAAAGAGTAACCCAATTTCCAATTTCCTCCGGTTCAAGTATTCTTCCAAGAGGTATTTGATCTGTAAAGAAACTTTCTCCCAATTTAGCATCTCCACCAAACTCTTCCGTTTTCTTTGCAATGGAATTAACCATCATTGGAGTTTTTACGAAACATGGGCAAAGAGCATTTACTAGAATATTATCTTTTGCTAATTCTTCTCCCCATATTCTAGTAAGGTGAGATACTGCAACTTTAGATGCAGAATATGCACTATAAGTTTCTGAAGTTAAAAATGATTGAGATGAAGCTATGTTAACAATTCTTCCTCCACCTGCTTTTCTCATATAAGGAACTACATTCTTAGTGCAAGCAACAACTCCATGTAAATTAACATCTGTAACCTTTTCAAAACGTGCCATATCTAAATCTTCAACTCTATCTTTATACATAATTCCGGCATTGTTACAGAGAATAGTTATTTTTCCATATTCTTCTGCAACTTTTTTAAATACTGATACAATTTCATCTTCATTTGTTACATCCATATATAAATGTTTGATTTCCGGAACTAATTGACAAGATTCTTCCGGAAATGCAACATCAGTTCCTATAACTTCTGCTCCAGCTGCGTGAAGAGCATTTGCAATAGCAGCTCCGTTTCCTTGAGAAGCACCGGTTACAATAGCAACTTCACCGGTTAAATCAAACAATTGTTCAAAACGTTTTAAATCCTTCATTATTCTCTTACTCCTTTTCTAATACTACCTAATCGATCAGCTGCAAGTATTGCATTTGCAACTGAAGTTTCTGAAACAAAAAATGGTTCATGGAATA
>JAISGP010000078.1 GCA_031263035.1 Lachnospiraceae bacterium
CAGTAATAGATAAATAAAACTTTTAAGAAATTAAAATGATTAGGGTGGTTTATATGATTAATGTTGATTATGGAGATGTTACTGGTCAATATGATGATAGTGGAAATTTAGTTGGAGCATATTATAATGATACTGGTGAGCAGAGTAAGCAGATTTTAGTTCAAGAAAATTATGGCATGGATATAAATGGTTATTATCCGGGAGATTCCAATTATGATTTAGGTACAGCTGGTGTTGGTGATAGGACATATTATGAAACTCATTACGCAGATGAAAATTTACCTAAAAAGATTGATCCTAACAATATTGAAGGAAGTATAAAAAATTGGGCTAACGTAGAGAGAAATAAAGGGTTAGTAGGATGTGGAACTATTTCTTTCGTGGTGATATATATTATAGGTGGTATTGTGGGGATGTGGCATTTTTCGTGGTTAGTAGTTTTATTTATTGCTTTATTAGGTATTATATTTAGCGTAGCAAATAAACACATGAAATAGTTTTTATGTTTTTTGATTAGTGAGAAGCAGTAATTTTGATGAAATTTCACCTGTCAACTATTAGTTGACTACTGCGAAGGATGAAAAAATTATTTGAAATTATGGAGATAAAATTTATTAAAAAAGATATTTCTAGATATGTATTTGAAAAGAATTACAATATAGTATGTATAAAATATAGTGAAGCTCAATTTTACAACTAGGGTAAGTTTGAGAAAATATAATAGTGTAAAGGTGAAACATATGGGCAATGGATATATAGAATTATATGAAACTGAAGATGGTGTAACTAAGATTGATGTAAGACTAGAGGATGATACGGTTTGGTTAACTCAGAGTCAGATGGTAGATTTATTTCAATCTAGTAAGTCTAATATTAGCGAGCATATAAAACATATTTTTTCTGAAGGCGAGTTGATTCAAGATTCAGTTGTTCGGGATTTCCGAACAACTGCAAAAGATGGGAAAGTATATAATACAAAGTATTATAATCTCGATGTGATTATTTCAGTAGGTTATAGAGTTAAGTCTATTACAGGTACTAAGTTTCGCCAGTGGGCAACCAAAAGAATTAACGAATATATAAGAAAAGGTTTTACTCTTGACGATGAAAGATTAAAAAATGGTAAAAGTAGATATTTTAAGGAATTGCTGCAAAGAGTAAGAGATATTAGAAGCAGTGAAAGAAATCTTTATCAACAAGTTACAGATATATATGCTACATCTATCGATTATGATTCTAAGGCAAAAGTTACAAGAGATTTTTTCGCAACTGTTCAGAATAAAATGCATTATGCTGCACATCAACATACAGCTGCTGAAGTAATATATGATAGAGTTGATAATCAGAAACCCTATGTTGGAATGACAAATTTTAAAGGTGATTACGTTACAAAAGATGATGTAAAAATTGCTAAAAACTATCTTGAAGAAAAAGAACTTAAAGTTTTAAATCTTCTAGTATCACAATTTTTAGATTTCGCAGAATTGCAAGCTTTAGAGGAAATTCCAATGACCATGAAAGATTGGGTAGTAGAGTTGGATAATCAATTATTAGGAAATCATAGAGATATTCTTAAAGATAAAGGGAAAATATCTCACCAACAAGCTGTTGAAAAAGCTGAAGAAGAATTTAATATTTATCGTTCAAGGCAGATGAAGGAACTTGATAGTGATTATGATGAATTTCTTCAAGAAACGAAGAAGATATTAAATAAAGAATAAGGTGATTTCTCATATTGTGGTAATAGATAAATAAAACTTTTAAGGTATTAAAACGATTTCTTTTATGGTGATATATATTATAGGTGGTATTGTGGGAATGTGGCATTTTTCGTGTTTAGTAGTTTTATTTGTTGCTTTATTAGGTATTATATTTAGCGTAGCAAATAAACACATGAAATAGTATTTGCGTTTTGATTTTAAATATTAGCTTAAATTTTCGGATTTTAGTGTTTTAACTTTAAATATTAGGAAATATTTTTTTGTATTATAGGAGGGGAAAATATGGCATCACATTCAATTTATCAATTTTATTCAGAGCTTAGTTATTATGAGCCTAAAATTTGGAGACGTTTTCAAGTTATGGACGATATAACTATGGCTAGATTAGGTTATATAATTATGACTATGTATGAGATGGAGGCAAGCCATCTTTTTCAGCTTAAAGTTCCTTATAATGAAAATATGAGCAAACGTTTACTTCAAGAAGACATGCAATTTGCAACATCTGAACATGTTATAGAATATATAAAGGAAAAATTACCTTCAGATGTTATAAGGTATTATGAGGTTCAAAATGAGTATACTGTAGAATTTGAAAATCCTGATGCATATGTTGCTCAGGATGAAAAGATGAAACGTTCTATTATTGCAGAAGGTGATGTTCTTACTTTTGAATATGATTATGGTGATGGATGGGAAGTTAGTTTGGTTTTAGAGAAAATTTTTCAAGATGAGACTCTTCTAGGAAAAGAATTACCTAGGGTAATTGAAGGCCAAGGTTTTGGTATAGTTGATGACGTTGGAGGTGTATCAGGATTAGCAGATATTGCTAAGGCTTTCGCAAATAAAAGAAGCAAAGAATATAGATTTTATGCAAACTGGTTAAAGGGATGTGATAAAGATCCAGAAAAGATAGCATTTGAAAAATTTGATATCGATGATATGAATTTTAGATTAAAAAAATTGCCAAGAATTTATAAAGATATATATGAATATGATTTAGAGATGACTGATAGATCTTATAATTTATTGAGAAGAAAATATAAATAAGGTATTTTAAACTCCTCCCTCAGGCCTCTGCTGTATGGCATGCACACTTGGGGGCGTTTTGTCTTTTAGAAGAAGATTATGAGTGAGAAAAAGCTTCAAATGATAAAAAGATAAAACGAACAGAAAAGAACGTATGTTTGAAAATGCTATTGCATGGGTATTAATATTATGTTATTATACTGTCTATAGATAAGGATTGAAATTTTATTAAAAACTTAAAAATATTGATTATTTCAGTGTATTTTAATATAAATCTTTAAAATTTATGTTGATAAAGTAACAAAGTGCGGGTACTTTTTGACGCTATTATTTTTCGGTGGGGAGGTGTGTATGTCAAAAGATTTTTAAATAAGAAATTCAACTGTAGATTTTTTTATTTTTACTAAAGAAAATAATATCGATACAGTTGATGTAAGAGTAGAAGATGAAAATGTTTGGATGACTATTGATTCTATTAGTAAGCTATATGGAAAAGGAAGAAGTACTATTTCTGAACATTTAAAAAGCATTTTTATTGATGGTGAATTATATGAGGATTCAGTATGTCGGAATTACCGACATACTGCTTCTGATGGTAAAAGTTATAAGACAAAATATTATTCATTAGAAGCAATAATTTCTGTAGGTTATCGCGTCAAATCTTCTGAAGCTATTCATTTCCGTCAGTGGTCAACTAGAGTTTTAAAAGCTTATACTACTAAGGATTATTTATTAGATAAAGAAAGAATAGAAAATGATAAAATTTCAGCTGTCAACTATTAGTTGACAGTTGAAAGTGGTGGGAACAATAATCTGTAAGTATGGATTAAATATAATAGGAGATTGAAAATATGGGTAATATAGCGGTAATAGATACAGAAACTAATTGGTCAAATGAACTTATGTCTATTGGTATTGTAATAGCTGATGAGGAAAGTTTTGCACCTACTAGCTGTTTATATTATATTGTAGATAATATTTCTTTAAGTGGAATGTTTTCGGATGTTTTATCTATACAAGATGATTATATTTATAATAATTGTATTTGCACGTCTCGTAGAGAATATACCCTAGATGAATGTTCTATGGTTAGATTAATGTTAAGGTCGGAGCTTTTTAGCCCTAAAATTAAAGACAGAAATTTGATAATTCAGGATATTAAATCGAAACTTATTTCTGCAAATGTACATGAAATATTTGCTTATAATGCTGGATTTGATAGAGGTATTTTACCTGAATTAAATTCATTTCCTTGGTACGATATTATGAAATTAGCAGCTTATAAACAGCATAATTATAAGATTGATTCATTTATGGAGTGTTGTAAAACTGGAAGATTAAAAAGAAGTTATGGTGTTGAGCCAATGTATCGTCTTTTAAGTGGAAAGTCTGATTATTTTGAAGTACATAATGCTTTAATAGATGCTTTTGATGAATTGGGTATTATGAAGATGTTGCGAAAAGAAGCGGATTATTTTAGAGATTATTGTAGGATATAAAATATTTTTAAAGATGAAGAGTTATCTTCTGTATCAACTATTCGGAATTTCCGAATAGTTCAAAAAGAAGGTAATAGACAAGTTTCCAGAGAGATAATTCACTATAATCTTCAAATGATTATCGCTGTAGGTTTTAAAGTTAATAATTCAGAAAGCCGTTGATTTTAGAAAATGGCAGGAAATATTAAAAGTAGATATTATAGACAAAAAGACGGAGGTCTAACAGATGAAAAAATATAATTTATCAGTTAAAATAATGATTTTCTTTATTGCTATACTGAATTTAATTACGGCAGTATATGCTTTTAAAATTGAATATGATATGAATTTTATTGACCGAAATTTTAGCTTTTTCGCTGGTCTAGTTCAGATGATTTATTTCCTTTCTGGTGGATATACAATTGTGCTTTATTTTCAAGCCATTTTGGGGAAATATTCTAAAGTATTAGAATTAAGTCCTATTAAAAAGATAAAAAGAAATAGGGATAATATAATAGGCGTTATATCCCTTCAACTTTTTGGTATTGTGATGATAATTATATTTAGAAATAATAAATATGTGAATAAGCCTTATATTTTTATTGTTGTAAGCATAATTACCATTATAATTTATGCATATTTTTATAAAATCATGATAGGGAAAAGGTATTTTATTAAAGAGCTATAAGGATTATTTAAAACAGAATTTAGAAAGGCGATTTAATGTCCTTAATTTCAATTCAAAATTTAACATTTTCCTACCCAAATGAAGCAACTGATGTTTTTAAAGATGTAAATTTAAATATTGATACATCTTGGAAATTAGGTCTTGTGGGGAGAAATGGAAGGGGGAAAACCACTCTTCTTAATCTTTTGATGGGCAAATATGAGTATAGTGGCAGGATAAATGTGCCATTAAATATACAGTATTTTCCATTTGAAGTGACAGATAAAGGTAATCTTGCTTTATTTGCAATTCAAGAGATTTTTCCAGACATAGAAGAATGGCGTGTAAAAAAAGAGTGTAATCTTTTGGAGTTAAAGGAGGATAGTCTTTATCTGCCATTTAGTTCCTTGTCTTTTGGAGAGAGAACTAAGCTAATGTTAGCAGCCCTATTTTCTTTGGATGATACTTTTCTACTAATAGATGAGCCTACTAACCACCTAGATATTCATGGGCGAGGAATTTTAGCAAGCTATCTAAATAGCAAATCAGGTTTTATTTTAGTTTCCCATGATAGGTGGGTTCTTGACAAATGTGTAGACCATATAATATCTATAAATAAAGAAGATATTAGTGTTTCCAAGGGCAATTTTTCCACATGGGAGCAGCAGAAAACTAAAGTTGACCAGCTTAATATTGCAAATGACGAAAAGCTTAGAAAAGATATTGGACGATTAACAAATAGTACCAGGCGAGCCAGTTCATGGTCAGATAAAACTGAAAAATCTAAACTTCATGCACCAGATAGAGGATTTATGGGGCATAAAGCTGCTAAGATGATGAGTAAGGCAAAAAATATCGAAGATAGAAGAAATAAAGCTTTAGAAGACAAGAAAGGATTGTTAAACAACATTGAAACTACTGAAAAATTGCAGATGTTTCCCTTGGAATATAGCAAATCTAATATTTCATACGCCCATAATTTGCAAATAAAATATGGAGATAAAACTATATTTGCACTATTAAATTTTGAAATAAATAATGGTGATAGAATTGCTTTAGTTGGAAATAATGGCAGCGGCAAATCTAGTATATTAAAGCTTATTTTACATAGGGCAATAAATAATAATGCTGTAATTAATAATATTGATTTTGATATACTAAAAGATGAATATAAGTTAAATAATAGTGCACAATTTGCCGACTATAATTTTGGTATAGATAAAATAGATACTAGTCAGAGTAATAAGAAAAACACAGATTATATAAAAGAAGATTTAACTGATGAATTAAACGTCTTAAAAAAACAAATGAATTATAATGGGGATTTCTCCGTAAGTGGTGGTTTGAAGATTGCGTATCTTTCTCAAAATACTAAATTTCTTATAGGTAATATGGAGGAATATATTGAAAAATTAGGTATCGAAAAGTCTTTGTTTTACACTGTTTTATCTGGAATGTATTTCGAAGAAAAAGATTTTAACAAAAATATGGAAGATTTAAGTGAGGGACAACGAAAAAAGGTTGCACTGGCATCTAATCTTTGCCAGAAAGCTCATCTATACATATGGGATGAACCTTTAAATTACATAGATATCTTATCTAGAAAACAGATAGAAGACTTGATACTTACATCTAAACCTACTATTATATTTGTAGAACATGATAAAGAATTTATCGAAATTGTAAGTAATAAAATAGTAGAAATAAAGTAAATAATGGATTTAAATTGGTAAGGTTTATATAATTATTTAGAGTGGTTTGGAAACTGTAAAAGCAGATTATAATACATACCATTTGATCATATGTAAAGAAAATGATTGACATATGTTGGAAAATGATGTATATTGACCGTAAGAAAAGGGGTGATTATATGTCACAATCAATGGTGAATTTTAGAATGGATTCTGAGCTTAAAAAGAATTTAGAAAAGACTTGTAAGGAAATGGGTCTTACTCTTACGAGTGCATTTACTATATTTGCAACTAAAGTTACAAAAGAACAAAGAATTCCTTTTTCTTTGGAAGTGGATCCATTTTATAGTAAAGAGAATATGGAAAGATTAAGCCGATCTATAGAAGAAGTTAAACTTGGAAAAAAAGAACTAAAAAAACATGACTTGATTGAGGATAATTAATGGAAAAACTTTGGTCTGAGGATGCGTGGGAAGAATATTTACAGTGGCAAACACAAGATAAAAAACTTTGAAAAAGATTAATTCTTTAATAAAAAAGTATTGATAGAAATGGATATAATTGTATTGGAAAGCCGGAACCGCTGGTGGGTAATTTATCTGGTTATTTTAGTGTGAGAATTGATGAAAAAAACAGAATTGTTTTTAGGATAGTTGAGGAACATCTTGAAATATGGCAATGCGGCTCACATTATAGAGATAAGTAGTAAGCTTATATTTTTAGAGGTAAAAATTATGGCAAAAAACGCTAATTATAAAGAAAAAAAGAAATATTTATTTCAAGCACTTTCAAAGATAACCACGAACAAAGAATGGTTAGATGCCAATCTTAAAAAAACCAACTCTACAAAAAGAAAAACACAATTATAATTCCCACATACATCATTGTTCGTGGGAACATAAGGAATTCAAGTTTAGGGTTTCTATTTGCAAATAAAACTACAGGAACGTAAAATGCTAAACTTAGAATAATAAAAATCCCAATAATTGGTACTCTACTGAAATAAAGAAACATATCGGATACAATAATGCCTAATAGGATAAATGGTAGGTTTCGCCATATGTTTAAATAGCCTACATAGGTGTTTTCTCTCCAGCGATTTCCTGGTAAGAGGCATAGGATAAGTCTTGTTAAAACTAAGATGATAATTATGAATGATAGTGCAAGTGAGTTATAGAAGTTCTCAAACTTTAGGAAAAGTATGTAGAGGATTACATAAAATCCAGTGCTTGTAATAGAGTTTATGAATTTCCCATATCCCATGGCACTATTTAGGTCTTTTTTATATCCAAAGCTTGTAAGTATTCGAGGAAATAGATAAAAGAAGTCTCCGAAACCAAGAGTTAAAGCTGCAACTCCCCAAAAGATACTTCTATCTGCTCTAAATAGAAGTCTAGTGCCAGCGATAGCTATAAATAAAATATATGCAATTGCTAGGTAGCCTTCGATTTTACTTACAGTAATCACTTTCTGGTCTTCATTTCTAACCTTAAGATTTTCATTAAAGTCTTTAAATTTTTTCATCTCATTCATCTGTATTCCTCAGCACGTTAATCCATAATTGTTACGATACATTCTTACCTATCTGCATATAATAAATCAAAATCTCTTATTCAAAAGCATATCTTATTTGAATGAACGTTTTTGAACTTCTTATATATTATATTATTGAGAAGCTAAAGCTTATCATGTTAAAAATAAATGTTTCAACTGCTTTGTTTCACAAAGCTAATATAATTGCTTGTAAAAATATATACCTTTTTCAAAGGAACATATTTTTACTTTGCATAATTTATACTAGTTTATCTATAATACTCCCATATATTAATATTTTCGTTACTATACCATGAGAATTAAGATTTTGACAAGCGAACTTTTAGTTAATATCTTGTGTGTAAATTTTAAACAGACCAAAAAGAGAGAAGATTTCACAAAAAAATATTTCTTTGATAATAGAATAATGTTAATAAAATGATAAGATAATAAGAAATTATACAAATAAGCTTTTTGTATACTATTTTTCGAGAAAAGAATGGAGGTATTTATGAGCAGTATTAAACCAATTAGAAATCCAAAGGAAGATCATTTGCTTACACCGGCGAATTCAGCAATTCTTATTATTGACTATCAGCCAACCCAGATTCATTCTATTAATTCTATGAATACCAGTGATTTAATTCATAATATTTGCACTGTGGCAAAGGCAGGTAAGGCATATAGTATACCAATGGTTCTTTCAACAGTTAATGTAAGAACAACTAGAAATCAGGAGACTGTGCCACCTCTTAAGGATATTTTATCCGACTTACCTTCTTATGATAGAACCAGTATTAACGCTTGGGAAGATAAAGAATTCTTAGAAGCAGTTAAGGCTACAGGAAGAAAAAAACTTATTATATGTGCTTTATGGACGGAAGCTTGTTTAACATTTCCAGCTCTTGATGCATTAAAAGAAGGCTATGAAGTTTATGCAGTCGTAGATGCAGTAGCTGGTACATCACCCTTGGCACATAAAACAGCTCTTCATAGACTAGAACAGGCAGGTGTTCAGTTAATTACCATACCTCAGATGATATGTGAGCTTCAAAGAGATTGGAATAGAAGCGAGACAGTTAATGATTTCCTTGATTTAATGTTTGAGGATAGAGCCTTTGTTGGACTATAATTTTATTTGCAAATAAAGCAACCATGAAAAAACTATAAAATAAAAATTAATATTAATTCTTCAGTAAAAAGTGAGTAAAACCCATGAAAATGGGACTATTACTCACTTTTTTTTGATTGGATTTGATACTTTACATAAATTGTAAAGTGTGGTAATATTGTACTAATTTATGAACATTGTGTATAAAAGTAAACATAATTTAAAAATACAATCCACTTTTAACTTGATTTTAAGAAATAGAGATATTTTGAACTTATTATACACAAAATGCAGATTTCGAATTGATTGTTACACATTTCGAATGGAAATTTGAGAATGTTGAAATATTAAATTATAATTAAAAAGTGAAATCTGATAGGAAGGGAGAGCATTTAGTGATCAGAATAGGAATATGTGATGATGAAGTAAAAGAATTAGATTTATTAGAAGAAAAACTAAAAAACTTCTCTGCAGAATCAGATGCACAAATTATTATTGAACGTTTTAATTCAGGATTCGAATTACTAAATATATATGAAAATAATGATGACTTTCCTGAAATAATTTATCTAGATATTCATATGCCTGGCATTAATGGAATGGAAGTTGCTGATAGATTAAGAAAAGAAGGATATATTGGAGAGATTATATTTTACACGCGAAGCTCTCCGGAAGTTTTTGAAAGTTTTTACGTTGATGCCTTTCATTACATAGTCAAAGGCAAGACTAAGATAGATGATGAAAAAAGAATATTTGATTATGCTTATAATGATATTTTGAAGCAAAGAGAAGATTTTATAAGTCTTAGTTGCGGCGGGGAGTTAGTAACTATACCTATAAAACAGATTAAATATTTTGAGGTAAATAACAAAGTAGTAACTGTATATTATGACAATAAAAAGAAATTTGAATTTTATACAAGTCTAAGCAAATTGGCACATGTACTAATTAGCCGAGAGTTTATTAGGATTAATGGTAGTTGTTTAGTTAATATGAGATATATTAGAAAGCAATCTAATACTGAAATTACTTTAGCAGATGGTATAAAAGTTGAGATTGGCAGAACCTATCGAAAAAAGGCTAAAATTATACTATCAAAGTACTTTAAGTCTAAGGAGGTCCTTAGATTATGATGAAAACTAAACCATATAAATTAATTCTTGTATTTGCAATAATATTATCAGTCGTTTTAAGTGCAAATGTAGCCTATGCAGCAGATGTACCCAACTCTACTGAAGTACTATCATCAAATGAATACTACACAACCTATTTTAAAAGTGCAAATGATGGAGATTATTATCTTTCCACCAGTGACATTGTCTTTTCCTATAATGAAGCCATTAACCTTTTTAATCAAAACATAGATGTTAGAAGCGATGATACTTTTTTAGCTAATATTAAAAATTATTTGCAAATGCCTAGTGTATCTATGAAACAGCTTTTACTTGATAGAAGTGGAACAGTCATTAGATATGAAAATAGAATAATTGATCCATCAAGTGGACAGGTACATTTTAATTCAATTAAAAAAGAAGTATTTGCAAATAAAAACTTAGTCATTTGTAATATGAATGTAAGTTTTAATGATTTAAATCTTCCAATTGATATATACATTCTTATTCCAAAACAATCAAAAAGTACTGTGAGTGATACTGGTACTGTCAAAGATGATGATAACAAGGATAAAGATAAAGACAAGGATAAGAAAGTAAAAGTTCCTGAAAAAGATAAGATTATAGTTCAGGAAATATACGAAAGAAAAAGTGTAGGGACAGTTACCGGTAAAGAATCCATATATCAAGAGAATAAAAACTTGGTAGAAGATGATTTAAATGTAATTCAAAGTATAAAAACCCTAGTACCTAATATAAGTAGTTCCGCTGAAAAAATGTCGGACATAAGTGATGTTCCGATTAATATTTTCAGATTAGATTTAAATTTTGTTATTACACATAATTATATAATTTCTGGAAGTCTAGGAATATTTTTAATATTTGCATCTTTAATATTTGTTTTATCATCTATACCAATTCTTAGATGGTATAAAAAAAGAGAAGATGATTACATAGATAAAATGTAGAGAAAATATGTAAC
>JAISGP010000124.1 GCA_031263035.1 Lachnospiraceae bacterium
TAATGAGGTGAATCTGAATTACTACAAGCTAATGCTTCAAAGTATGTGGCTAAAGCATCCCCTATTCCAGCTGCAAATAATCTTTTTGGTGCAGTAAGAATAATTTCAGTATCAACTAAAACTAAATCTGAGTTTCTAGATAGTTTTTTTGATCCAATATATTCACCATCTTTGGTATATAGCACTGCGATTTCGCTAACCGGAGCATCTGTTGATGCTGCAGTAGGAACTACAATTACCGGTAACCCTTTTTCATCTGCACAAAGCTTAGTTGTATCTAAGGTTTTTCCTCCACCAATTCCAACAAAGACCCCAGCATTAGCATCTAAAGCTTTTTCTTGAATTCGAGAGATTTCTTCACGACAACACTCCCCGTTAAAACAAATAGCTGTAAAATTAGTTTCTTTACCGGCGAAAATTTTGGTTAATTTCTCGCAAATACTCTCATAAAGAAATCCATCAATTACAATACAAGCATCTCCATATTTTTCTGTATACTCTTGAATTTTATTTAATTCTCCCGGACCTTGAATATATCTAAGTGGTCCACCAAATCCCCTTGTTAAAGATGTACTCATATAGTGTATCTCTCCTTTTAAATATTTCCTTTAATCCGTCGATTTTAGGATGTTACATCATAATGAAAATTTTTTTCTTAATATGCCGACATTTTTCTTTGATTTTGAAATTTGTTTTCAAAGTGATAAGTTGCATTATCCCAAAGTTGAAAATGTTTTTCAATATGCACAATCACTAATTATTCATATTCTTTTTTGTATAATATCACCAAAAAGGTTTATTTAATGGGATTATTAAGATTTTCTAAAGGACTAGTTATAGGCTTATTCTATAGGTATATAGAGGATTACTTGAAGGGATTTTGAAGAAATTGATTGTTGAGTTTAAAAATGTTGAAAATATTTTTTATTTGTAAGAGTTTATAGATTTTTGATGTAATCGTGATTATAATTGAATTTTTAAAGAAAGATTGGAAGTTTTGAGGGGGCTTCGCGTACCGGAGATTTTATTACGCTATTATTGCCAAATGCAAGTACAGTAGTACTACGTTCACTATATTTTTATTTAACTATTTTGGCATCATCTACATCAGCTCGATTTCGGGAACAAAGTTCCCTTCATCTCGCTGAAGGGGCTTCGCATATCAGAGATATAATACGAAATAGGCCATATTTACACTAACACTCATTGGCGAATGGAAATATTTATATTTCCATTCTTACCGAATTTGCCCATCAAAAAACGGTCCCTTCATGCAAGCATGAGGACCGTTTTTATGGCAAATTCGCCAATGATTGTTAGTATAAATATGTTATGTACCATGGTGATCCGTAGACTGGAGCATTTCGTACTACATCTCCGGTATGTGGAGCATGAATCATATTTCCCCCTCCTACATATATACCGATATGATGGCCATAGCATACCAAATCACCTGGTTGTGGGTTCCCTGTTAGTCTTCCGCCGTATCCTGTGCTTCCTTGAGCTTCTGATACTCTAGGTAGGCTTATTCCGGCTTGTGCGTAACAGTATTGAACTAATCCTGAGCAGTCAAGTCCTACTCCCGGGGTAGTTCCACCCCAAACATAAGGTACACCTAATTGACTATTAGCTGCTGAAAGTATCTTAGCTACTGCTGCACTGGCATTTTCAGGTACTTTAACCGGTGAACCTGAATCTACGTTACCTGTTACAGCATATGAAGCTTCTTGTGAAGCCGCTGCTGCAGCTGCCGCTGCTTCTAAAGCTGCTTTTCTTCTTGCTTCTTCTGCCTTAGCTTTACTAAGGTCTTGATTAATCTTAGCTATTTCGTTAGCAGTTTCTTGAATTAATGTACTTGTCTCAGCTCCCTTTTGTTGGAACTCAGCATCTTTTTCTTCAAGTTCATTTTGTTCTTTTTGTTGTTTTACATATAAATTATCTAATTTTTCTTTGTTTTTCTTATAATCATCAAACATGTCTCTATCATATTTATGAATACTAGAAACATATTCAGCCTTATTTACAAAGTCAGTAAAACTTTCTGCAGAGAATAGTGTTGCAAATATAGAATCATCTCCATTTTCATACATGAATTTAATTCTATCTTTCATTGCATCATATTGCTTATCAACTTCTTTTTGAGCTTTATTTATATCAACTTTAGTTTTATCTAATTTCTTTTGAGTTTTAACAAGTTGATCTTCGATCTTTCCTTGTTCAACATATATCTCTTGTAATTTTTCTTGTAAAGCATCTTTCTTAGCTTGTACTTGCTCCTTTTGTGTCTGTAATTGACTTACACTTGGTGTTGCAAATACAGTCATAGAAGCCATACAAATTGACAATCCAAGGGCAACAGCAGTCGCTACTCTTTTCTTTATCATAATGTAGTCTCTCCTTTTTATATCATTGTAACATTGTAAACTTTATATAAGTTTTAAGCTATCATATCTCAAATTAGTAAATAATTCAAGTAGTTTTAATAATGTTCACAACCTTTTCTTTATATTTTTTTAAGTTTTGCAAATGCAGCGAACATTATTTTGTTTCCTACCTTATCAAAATCTACTGTAACTTCGTAATCTTTTCCACCAGAAACTATATTCTTTACCGTACCTTCACCAAACTTAAAATGTCTTACTCTATCCCCAACACTATAGTCAAGTTTCCCGCCATTTTGACTTCCAAAATTATTTTTCTTAGGGCTTTCATAATGGGTAGAAGTCTTAAATAAGTTCTGGACTTCAGGTGAGCTTGTAAAATTACCCATTTCTTCAATTTTATTTTTAGATATATTTGTATCCAAATAATCTCTATCCATCTCTTTAATAAATCTAGATGGTCTATTGTACATCATCTGTCCATGAAGCATACGATTATGAGCACAGGTTATAGTTAGTTCTTTTCTGGCTCTTGTAATACCTACGTAGGCAAGACGTCTCTCTTCTTCTATTTCTGTTAAATCCCCAGAAGTTATACTCATATAACTCGGAAAAACTCCATCTTCCATTCCGACTAAATATACTCTATCAAACTCTAGTCCCTTTGCACTATGAAGTGTCATTAAGGTTACGAAATCATCACCATCTTCCACTACATCTGCTTCTGCAACTAAAGCTATATTCTCAAGCAATCCTTCCAGTGTAGGTTCTTCATTTGCAACCATAGATTCTTCTTCATAAGCAGTAATTTTACTTCTTAATTCATCAATATTTTCAATTCGATTTTGAGATTCAATCTCTCCTTCTTTTTTTAACTCATCAATATAATTGATATTCTCAATAACATAATCTAGTAATTCGTTAAGGCTAAGTTCTGATCTTTTTTTTCTAAAATCTTCTATTAATCCTATAAAACCTTTAATTTTTGAACCAGCCCTATCAAGAAGTCCAAAGGTAGCCATATCCTGTAATGCATCATAAAAATTAATCTCATGACTAGTAGCATAATCTACAACCTTATCTATAGTTGCATTTCCTATTCCTCTTTTAGGCAAATTAATTATCCTTCTAAATGCTAAATCATCATTATCATTTGCAATTACTTTGAAATATGATAGCAAATCTTTTATTTCTCGTCTTGCATAAAAGTTTATTCCACCGAAAATTTTATAAGGAATGTTACTTTTTATAAATACTTCTTCGAAAATACGGCTCTGGGCATTTGTACGATATAGAACTGCGTTGTCATAATAATGTCCGCCTTCTTCATTAATATAGTTTCGCAAATCAGAAGCTACATAATCACCTTCATCGTAGGCAGAATTTAGTTCTCTTATATGAACTTTTTCTCCTTCTCCATTGTCAGTCCATAATGCTTTTGACTTTCTGCCAATATTGTTTTTAATGACAGAATTGGCTGTATTAAGAATGTGAGATGTAGAACGATAATTTTGCTCCAATTTAATTACCTTGGCATCTGGATAAACTAATTCAAAGTCTAAAATGTTTCTTATATCTGCACCACGAAAGCTATAAATACTTTGGTCATCATCACCAACAACGCAAAGATTTCTATATTTAGCTGAAAGTAATTTTACAAATCGAAATTGTACACCATTTGTATCTTGATACTCATCAACCATTATATATTTAAAACGTTCTTGGTAATTTTCTAGTACATCTGGATTGTTTTCAAAAAGTCTTACAGTTTTCACTAGCAAATCATCAAAATCTAAAGCGTTATTATCTTTTAGTTGTTTCTCATAAGCTTTATATATTCTGGCAATAGTCTTCATTCTAAAGTCTGAACTAGCATTTTCCGCAAATTCAATAGGTCCAACCATTTTTTCTTTGGCATGAGAAATCTGAGTTATAACATCTCTTTCCTTAAACTGCTTAGTATCAATATTCAATTGCTTCATAATATTTTTAACTAAGGTCTTTTGGTCATCACTATCATAAATAGTAAAGTTATTAGTATAGCCCAAAAGTTCTATATGACGACGTAATATTCTTACACAAGCTGAATGAAATGTGCTTACCCATATGCTTTCGCTTCCATAAGAAACAAGTTTATCTACACGTTCACGCATCTCTTTAGCCGCTTTATTTGTAAAAGTAATGGCTAAAATATTCCAAGGATTTACTCCTTTTTCTTCGATTAAATAAGCAATTCTATGAGTTAAAACTCGTGTTTTTCCGGAACCTGCACCGGCTAAAATAAGAAGCGGTCCTTCTGTATGAAAAACCGCTTCCCTTTGATTTTCATTTAATGTATC
>JAISGP010000146.1 GCA_031263035.1 Lachnospiraceae bacterium
TTTCTATAATATTAATATTTTTTATTCTTTCGAAACATAAGATTATTTAAGTAGAAACCCCCGTTTTCCCTACTAAGATTTTAAGAAACCAAATAAATTTGTACACAAAAAGAAGCATAGTTTTTACTAACTTTCTTGTAAAAAATATGCTTCTATACTTATAATTTAATTTCATTTTACCTATTATTCGATAAAATTCATAGACTACCTTATTCAATAATTTACTATAATCAAACTACTTACTAGCTTTAATTAATGGTAATCAGTAAATGGCTTATAAAGAAAATAAACTTTTAATCTCCTTATATTATCACATAATCATCTACATTCAGTAAATAAGTGACTTATACAGGAAAATAAACTCTGTGATGGAACACCTACGGTGTAGTATTTTGATTGGTGTTTGGGCTTCCTCCTCCTCCGCCACCAGCGGTGCCTCCTCCAGTGTTACCACCTGTATTACCTCCAGTGTTTCCGCCAGTATTACCTCCGGTATTTCCACCGGTGTTACCTCCAGTGTTTCCACCGGTAGTTCCTCCAGTTGTATTATCTGTTGGATCTGTGGTGGTGGTAGTTGTAGTAGTTGTTGTGGTCGTTGTAGTGGTTTTCTTTTCGTCTTTCTTCTTATCATCTTTAGGTTCTTGTTTAATATATCCACCTAATTTATCTTGATATAATTCATGCATTGTAGAACCACCACATGTTGGAGCATCTGTAGCTGCAAGTTCTGTAGTAGTTGGACAAGAATCTAAGGGTTGAAGTCCTGTTAATGCACATACTTGCGTACGCTTAACTGTAGAAGGAAGTGGAAATTCCGTAACTACTTTCTTCTTGGCATTTATTCTACTCATGATACCTTTCCATAGTCTAAATCTAAAGCTAGTATCACTCATACTTTCATTATCATCATATCCACACCAAACTGCGCAAGTATAATAAGGTGTATATCCAGTAAACCAAGTATCTACATTATCCGTCGTTGTACCTGTTTTACCGGCAACTGCCATACCAGAATCTAATCTAGCTTGAGAACCTGTACCATAATCTACAACATCTTTCATAGCACTAGTAAGTAAGGCAGCTGTACTTTTTTTCAAAACTTGTTTCTGTGAATCCTCATTTGGATTTTCGATTAGTACTTTACCACTATGATCTACAATTTTGGTGTAGTATGTTGGCTTATTATATGTTCCTCCATTTGCAATACATGCAAATGCACCTGCTAATTCTTCATTCTTTACTCCAAGAGTTAATCCACCAAGGGCTAGGGTTGGAGTATCATCTGAATATTGTTGACCATTAATATCAAAAGATTCTTTTACAGTTGTAATTCCAAGGTCTTCGCAATATTTAATACCTTCTTTTGTTCCTACTAACTGACTAGTTTTAACAGCACACACATTAACAGAACTAACTATAGCAGATCTGGCAGAAATACTACCTCTACTACCTTTAATAGTCTGTTCATCTAAACCATTTTTAACAGTGTAAGTTTCATCTAAGATTGGAGTAGCAAGTCCCATTTTCCCTTCATCAAAGGCTGGCGCATAGGCTGCTAAAATCTTAAAACAAGAACCTGGTTGTCTATTTGAATCAGTGGCACGGTTAAAGCTTTGATTACCTTCTTGCTTCTCTCTACCACCTGCAATAGCTTTTACTTCACCTGTACTCTGGTCAATTATTGTTGCAGAAGCCTGGGGTTGCATAGGATAAGTTATAACCTCTCCTAACTCAGTATCACCTTTTTTAAGAACAGTTTTTTTCCATTCTCTAACTGCTTGCTTTGCCTCTGCCTTTGTTCCAAATAAAAGAGCGTTAGTCTTAGATTTGCCATACTTTTTAATACGATAATTTCTAATATTTCCATCAGAATAATTAACTATCTTACCATTAGCCTTTTTAATTGTGTATTGGTAAGTTAATCCAACGTAATTACCACCTGTGTAATTATTAGGATTTTTCATCTCATCAGTAGTAACATCTTGAACATATTTATTTTGAGTAGAATAAATCCTAAGTCCACCAGTATAAAGGGTATTGTATGCTTGCTCTGGAGTATATCCTAATTGCTTCTGCAAATCAGATATAATCTGCTTTGATAATTCATCTCGAAAATATGATGTATCTGTCTTAGCATTTTTAAGAACCTTAGCTCTTTGAGCCACTTGAGTAAATACATCTTCTTTCATAGCAGAATTGTATTGTTCTTCTGTAATATATCCAAGTTCTTTCATCTTATTAAGAACCATCTTCATACGGATTGCACATTCTTTAGGATGATCAACCGGATTATACATTGTAGGGTTTTGTGTAATTCCTGCAATCATAGCACCTTGTGCTAAATCTAAATTACTAGAATTAACACCAAAGTAGGTTTTCGCTGCTTGCTCAATACCGAGGCTATTTGCACCAAGGTTAATAGTGTTTAAATAGTCCTCAAGGATTTCATCCTTAGACATCTTCTTTTCAAGAGCAATTGCTAATGAAATCTCTTGAATCTTTCTTGTCATCTTATCTTTAAAAGTCTTCTCTGCCACGAAATCAGGGAATATATTATTTTTAATTAACTGTTGAGTTATGGTACTTGCACCTTGAGAAAAGTCTCCATGAGCAATACCTGTAACAGCTGCACGAGCCAAACCTTGAAGGTCAACTCCATTATGTTTATAGAAACGTTCATCTTCAATAGAGATAAATGCATGCTGAACATCTTTAGGTATTTTATCTAATTTGACATAAACACGATTTCCGCCCGCTCCTACAAATGTACCACTTTTAGTCTTCCCATCATCATAATAGACTGTAGTCTGGTAGCCCTTTGGCTTAACGTCATTAACAGATACATTCGGGCTTTTATCTACAATGTCCATAATAAAAATTCCTGCCACTGCAACAATTCCTATAACGGCTATAATAAATAAAATAACTAAAGATTTAAAAACTCTTACCCCAGTTTTTTTCTTCTTCATAGTATTTTTTGAAGAAATTCTCTTTTGTTTTTTTAGTACATTGTCTCTTTTGTAATTCATTATCCACTCCAATTTCGCTATTTATATAATAAATAAATTCAATCTATCACTTATTTATATTAGTTAAAAACAAAGATTGTCACTAAATCGCTTGTAAAAATATATACAGTCCACTCAGAATTCTTTTTACTCTTTTCAATAGAAAAACTCAAATTTTGAAATATCAAATTAGCTAAAACTTATAAATAAAGCTTTTCACCTCTTTTACTTGTTATTTCATCAGTTATATTCTATACTTTTCTTTGGAAACGCACTCACTAAAGTATAACAAATAATACTAATTATAACAAGAATGTGACCTAAGTTTTCACCTAAGAAATAGATTTATTTCTTGATTTCAGAGGAAATCTTAAGTTGCGTTTAATTCTTTTATATTTATACTTATCAATTATACAGAAAACTATAAAAATTTCTTGTTGAAATACTTAAAACATTGTTGTAAGAAGGAAAACTTTCTTTAAATAAATGGGAGTAATATGGAAAATAAATATTTAATTTGGGCAAATGGTACTGCTACTCTTATAGAGAAAAAATCAAAATTCATTTGCAATATGGAAAA
>JAISGP010000118.1 GCA_031263035.1 Lachnospiraceae bacterium
TTGATAAAAGTAAGATTTTAGGTTTTATTACCACAGCAGGAACTCTTAATTCTCATACATCAGTATTAGCAAGAACCAAGGGAATACCTTCTATAATTGGAGTTGGAGAGTCTCTAAAAGTAGAATATGACGGGAAATCTGTTATTATTGACGGATTTACAGGGAAGATTTATATAGAGCCAGATTACACTACCCTTACAAAGTTTAGAAAGAAGAGAGATTCTAATTTAAATTATAGAAAAAACCTTGAAAAATTAAAAGGTAAGGAAAACGTTACTCAAAGTGGACAGCGTATTGCTGTTCTTGCAAATGTTGCAAATAGAGAAGATATCGAAAGTGTACTTAGAAGTGATGCTGGTGGTATTGGACTATATAGAACAGAATTTTTATTTATGGAAAATGATACCTTACCTACAGAAGATCAACAATATTTAGAATATAAACTTGCGGCAGAAGCTATGGGGTCAAAACCTGTGTCTATAAGAACTGTTGATATGGGTTCTGATAAGACAATTAGAGAAATAGATGAAGGTAAGGTTAGAAACCCTGCGTTAGGATATAGAGGTATAAGATTATTACTAAATGATGAAGATGTTTTTTATACTCAAATCAGAGCCATACTTCGTGCTTCCATTTATGGAAATCTTTCAATTTTACTGCCAATGGTTACATCTTCTGAAGAGGTTAGTCGTGCTAAAGAGATAATAGAAAAAGTAAAAGACGATTTAAGAAGTTCTAAAATATTATTTGATGAAGATATTAATTTAGGTGTTATGATTGAAACCCCGGCAGCAGTTATGATAAGTGGTGAACTTGCACGACAAGTTGATTACTTTAGCATTGGTACTAATGACCTAACAGCTCTTACCTTAGGAGTTGATAGAATGAATCCAAAGGTTGAGGAACTTTTTGACGTAGAGCATCCTGCTATCATGAAGATGATAAGAATTATCACCAATAATGCTCATTTGGAAGAAAAGCCAGTTGCAATATGCGGCGATGCAGCAGCAGATTTAGGTTTAACAGAATACTTTATTAAGGTTGGAATTGATGGACTTTCAGTTGAACCTCAAAAAGTTTTATCTTTAAGAAAGAAAGTAAGGGAAATACGTTAATGAAACCTGTTTTTTTAAAGAGGTTACATAAAAATAAGAGCATTTAGTACTATAGCTTTACTAAAAGAGTTAAAAAATATTTTAAAATAATGGAATGGGAATATGTTTAGAATTTGGGCAAAAGAAATAAAAGATAATCATTTATTACGAGATATAACTATTGCAAATGAAAAAAATGATACCAGAACTCATAAGATATTTGCAGCTATTACGGAAATATGTAAGGATTTTGATTTATCAGAGCCTATATGGCTAGAGTCTAATATAAATGATTTTAAAAAAAATAGTAAAGTTAGATTTTATCAAGACAGCTTTATAGATAAAATTGAGTTTGATTACTTAGAAGTTCATGTGATTGAGGAGGACGACTAAGTACATAGTATTTATTGATTTTAAAGCATATACAAGGGTGTAATTATCATTAATTCCTGAGATATGCTTTTTCTTTATGCAGTCTGTCAAAGCATTTGTGAAAATATATACTAAAGCTGTATAAAATTTTAAACTTGTAAATAACAACAAATTTTGATATACTTTGTGACAACACAACTGTAAAGACAGTAGACGGAAGGGAATTAGAAATGAAAAAGTTATGGAATCACATTTTTATTGAAGGTCTTGGAGCTATGGCTTCAGGATTATTTGCAACATTAATTATTGGTACTATACTAGTGCAGATAGGTACCTTTGTAGGGGGAACAATTGGTAATGTAATAGTTTTAATCGGTAAGGTTGCGTCATCACTTACAGGAGCTGGTATTGGTGTGGCAGTGGCTACTAAATATGGAGCATCAGTTTTAGTAACAGTAAGTGCAGCTTCAGCAGGTATGGTTGGTGCATTTGCAGGAAAACTTATGGCAGGAACTGTATTTGTAAAAGGTGCTATGATTTACGCTGGACCTGGAGAACCCCTTGGAGCATTTATAGCAGCTCTTGTAGGAATAGAGCTAGGAAAAATAGTTTCAGGAAAGACAAAGTTAGATATTCTTGTTACTCCTATAGTTACCATAGGTTCCGGTGCTACAGTTGGTTTAATACTTGGACCACCTATATCAGCCTTTATGGCTTGGCTTGGCTCAATTATTAATTGGGGAACAGAACAACAACCTTTAATTATGGGTATAGTAGTGTCTGTTCTTATGGGAATGATTTTAACACTTCCTATTTCTTCAGCAGCCCTTGGAGTTATACTTAATTTATCAGGACTTGCAGCAGGTGCAGCTACAGTAGGATGTTGTTGTAACATGGTAGGATTTGCAGTAGCAAGTTATAGAGAGAACAAGTTCGGTGGACTTCTTGCTCAAGGAATTGGAACATCTATGCTTCAAGTGCCTAATATTATGAAAAAGCCTGTTATATGGCTACCGGCTATAATATCAAGTGCTATACTTGGACCTATTGGAACTATGGTGCTTAAGATGACTAATAATGCTACCGGTTCAGGTATGGGAACTTCCGGACTTGTAGGTCAGATTATGACATATCAAGACATGACAGCTAAAGCAAGCGGTGGGGTTGTAATGTTTAAGATATTCATAATTCAAGTTATTTTACCGGCTATTTTGGCTCTTATAATCTCAGAATTTATGAGAAAGAAAGGCTGGATTAAAAATGGAGATATGAAGTTGGAAGTGTAGAATAAACAACATTAAAACGTTATAGTTAAAGAAAAATTCTTTGAGAATTTAAGTAGTTAAATGTATTTTAGAAATTAATTTTACTACTTAGTTTAAAAAGGATTATAAAGAAAGTAAAGAATATGAGGTGCCCTTAAAAAGTTTAACTTTTTAGGAGCACCTCAATTTATATTGGATGAAAGTTCTCTTTTCAAATAAATCTAAAATAATGCTTATGTTATAACCAATATAGTTTCATTTTTTATTCACTGATAAAAGTGTTGACATATGTATATGAATTTAGTATAATCTTGAATTATAAAATATTTATAAATAAAATAACATAAAAATTAAGAAAAATATCAAAATAAAGTCAAAATTTATAATGAGTTTATATCGAGAAAGGATGATATATAAATATGGAAAGAAAAGCAACAGGTAAGAAAATAATAAAACCAATATTAACAGCATTCTTAACATTGGCTATGGTTGCAACCGTAGTGCCAAGTGGAATGAATTTTGGTTTTAATGATAAAAATAATTCTAAAGTTTCTAGAGTAGAAGCAGCAGGTGCACCAACCGTTAATGTACCTAAGGAACCTACATGGAGTAAAGTAGTGCAGACAGGTTCAGAAATAGAGAATACATATGATCTTCAAGAATTTATTGAAGAAAAAGTAAAGGAAAATACTCCAACAGAAGTACAATTAACTTCTGATATTTCAAGAAATGGTTCTGTGTATGGTGGTTATCATCTGATAAATTTACCTAATAATACAATTATAAAAATCACAAGTACTCCTGGTAATAATTTTAAAATTGATGGAGAAAATACTGATACAAGCCACGGCATTATTAGTGCAGGAGATAATATCACATTATATCTTGAAAATATAACTATTACAGGTGGTAACAGAACCAATTATAGCGGTGCCGGAGGTGGAATACTACTAGGTAAAGAAACTACAGCAACACCTAATACAGTTACTATGGTAATGAAAGAAGGAACACATATTATAGATAATCAAGCTAATTTTGGTGGCGGAGTATATGTAGGTCCAAACTGTAATTTCTACATGTTAGGTGGCGATATATTAAATAATTCATCATTAGATAAAGTTACTGATAAAGGCGGTGGAGTATACGCCTATGGAGGTGGACACTTCTATATGACTGGTGGAGATATAAGCAATAACACTGCTGGTTTTGGAGGTGGAATAGGTGCTGATGAAAGCCCTATCGTTATCGATGGAGATGTAAATATAGATAACAACAGTGGAGATGGCGGAGGAATTTATTTAAATAATAATTCTAAATTAGATTTTGCAAATGGAAAAATAACCGCTAATGCAGCTGGTAACGCACCAGGTCGTGGATATACCGGCGGTGGTGTATACGTTCAAGATAGTGTATTTAATATGACTGGTGGTCAAATCAACAAAAATACTGGTTTTTACGGTGCTGCCGTTAATATATCTGGAAGTGTAATGTATGAAGGATTTGATAAAGCTGATTGTAGCGTATTTAATATGTACGGAGGCATTATAGGCGGCGAAAGTAAAGACGACGCAAATAATGGTAGTTTCTCAGCTGTGAGAACAGGTACTGATAATTGGAGATATCAAGGCGGTACATTTAATATGTACGGTGGACAAATTAAAAATAATACCGGTGATTATGGCGGTTTATCTGTAAACGATTTTGGAGTAGCTAATCTATATAACGATTCTGAAATTTCAAATAATGATGGTTTTGAAGGAGGAGGAATTCTTCTTCATTATGGTAGAGCTTCTATAAATGATAATGTACAGATTATAGATAATACTGCCACTATTGGTGGCGGGATATCCGTTGATTGTGGTGAATTAACAGTAAATGGTGGTAAAATTTCAGGAAATACAGCCTCTAATGGTGGTGGAATTTGGACAGATAACTTAGAAAATCAAAATTATCCAACTTCAGGTGTAATAACTTTAAACGGCGGTGAAATATCTAATAATACTGCCAATAAAGGTGGAGGTATAATGGATGCCGGTACAGCTACAACTGAAACAATTACTATGATTTTAAACGGTGGAAGCATAAAAGATAACACCGCAAATAATAATGGCGGAGGAATATATCTTCAAGATACTGGTAGTAGATTGGTATTGAATAAAGGTGAAATAACCGGAAATACTGCTATAAATGGTGGCGGAATTTATGATAGCCGTCCTGATAATGATTATTCAAATATTACTTTGCCAAGTGATGGAACAGTAGATTTTAAGGATAATAAAAGTTCAAAGACTTCAGTAGCATATGAACTTCCTACAGTTTCAACGTGGAGTGGAAAAATAAATACTACATCAATTGAGGGTATGGAATTTTATGGAAAGATTAAAGATAAAATTGACACTTATTTAAATGCTAATCAGACAGATGATAATGCACTAAATAGACTTATTGTTTTTAATAATGACGATATTAATTATCAAAGCGACATTCTTACATATAAAGTAGATTTTGAAACAAATGGAGGAAGTTATGTTAACTCTCAACTATTTCCATCAGATGAAGCTCCATTTAAGGCTGTAAAACCAGAAAGTAATCCTACCAAGGATAAATTTGATTTTGAGAATTGGTATGGTGATAATGAATTAAAAAGTGCATTTGATTTTGAAACAGAATTAACAGATGATACTACTTTATATGCTAATTGGACACCGGCTCCTATTATTGATAATCCTAATAAGGGTGATGAGGATAAAGACGAAATTTCAAAAGATGATAATTCTACCAAAAATGAAGTTGTAAAAGGTGGGAATAGTAAAACTGTAGAAAAAACCACTGTAACTACAAAAACAGTAGAGGTAAAAAATACTAATAAAGAAAAGAGTGCAGAAACAGGAGACATGGCAAATATTCTTGGACTTTTATTCTTACTATTTAGTGCAGTTACCATCTCAGGTGTCCTAATAAAAAGAAAACTTTAAATTTATGATTTCAGAGTTTGATTAGAAATAAAACTTAAGATAAAGAAAAACATAGGGTGATAATCATTGAAAATTCAGTGAACAATTTTAGAGATAGTATATCCGTAATCAAGAAACATTCACTAATTTTGTAAATATTTGACAAACAAAAGCTTTTATAAAAGTTTAATTATCAGAATTTAGTCATCGTACAACGTAGTATTCAAAAAATATCAATTATTTAGTTAATTTAAAAATGTTAAGCTATATTGAAAAAATAATAAAACTGTGTGATAATTACAAAAATAGGAGATTTACAAGTAGTAGGAGTGAGAACGGGATGATAAAGATAGTGATTTGCGATGATGAAATACATTATCAAAATAAACTGGAAATGGAGCTAAATGAATTTGCAAAAGATAAATACTATTTAGATATAGTTAAAATTTCAACGGGCATACAAATGATTAATTATTTTAAGAAAGAAAATGATATTGATATAATCTTTCTTGACGTACATATGCCTAATATAGATGGAATGGAAGTGGCTAAAGAACTTAGAAAAATCGGCTATAGAGATGAGATTATTTTCTATACACATAGTAAGCCGGAAGTATTCGAAGCTTTTGATGTGGATGCTTTTCATTACATTATAAAAGAAGAGACGGATAAAATAAGAAGAGAGAGTATATATCAAAAAGCTATTGATGAGGCTAGAAAGCAGAAAGAGAATTTTATAAGTGTAGCTTGTGCCGGAAAGAGTAAAATCATTCCTCTTGCTAAAATAATGTACTTTAAAGTAAGTAAAAGTATTGTATATATTTATCTTGAAGATGGTTCAGTAGTTGATTTTTA
>JAISGP010000029.1 GCA_031263035.1 Lachnospiraceae bacterium
TCAGTATTTTGAAATCCTGCATCTATAACTTTGTTTTCTTTGACTTCTACATTATCTGAAACAATAAATCCATCTATAAGTGCTACGAAAGATTTCCCTTTTTTATAAGGAGTATCTAAATTTCTAGTTGATGGAACTGGTTCAGTAACCTTTGAAAATGGCGCAACGCTTATACCTTTAGGTAAATCTGATGTTGGAAATGGTGCAAGCCAAGAATAATCCCCTTTACTTGTATCATCATTAAAAGTATCTACAGAGCTTGGTAGTAAATCATGATTAAAATCGCCGCCACATACTACATAATTACCTGCAGCGTAATCATTTGACATAGATTTAAACAAAGTGTCAATCTGCTGTTTTTGCTTTTTAGCATCCTTCATGTAAGCAGATAAATGCACATTATAAAGCATTAAATATTTGCCATTAGATGCCTTTATCTTAGATACTGTAAAACATCTATCTAAATCAAAGAATTTATTAAATGTTGTTTCGATTGGCAAAGAGTATCTAGTACTCTTTTCAATTTTTGAAGAACTTAATGTAATAATGCCAGATTTTGACTTACCTATAGGATCGAGAACCGGATACATAAGATAAGCAGAATCATAATTAGTAGCTTCTATACTAGACATATCAGAAAATGCTTTTTCTATCATACTAACTTCATCAACATGTCTACTTCTTGTTGCATCCTCATCTACTTCTTGAAATACAGCGAAATCAGGATTCTCTTTTTTAATTGTATCAATTACACCATTTACATTTGCAATAACACCTTTTTTGTTACGGGCTTTACTTTCTTTTCCACCATCCATAAAGAAAGTGTAGTCTGGAGGATATGAACCATACCCAATATTAAATGTTGTCATCTTTAATTCTTTACCTACAGCTACAGTATCAGATGTAGTATTTTGATTAACCTTCAAAGCCTGATTATCCGGAATGCGTTTATATGATATAAAAACATATGCTACATAAATCAATACTATAACTACAACTACTGCCACTATAATTCCAATAATTTTCAATGCCTTTTTCACCTTACTACCTCGATTCTTTATTTCTTAGGTTTAAAATCCCATCAACAAGAATTTTCAAATCATCTAGAATATAATCAAACGCCTTAGCCTTATATAAATTAATTATAATCATTCCCACAGGAACTGCCAAAATCATACCAAGAACTCCATGAATTAAATAACCGGCATATAGCAAGAACAACGTAAGAAGAGGATTTAATTCCATACTATCACTTAGAAGTTTCGGTTGGATTAATTGCCTTACAAGCTGAGTTACTCCATATATTATAAGAAGTCCAACTGCAAATCTAATCTCTCCCACCATAAATTTATATACTGCCCAAGGTACCAACGCTGTACCTGTACCAAAAAATGGTAAAAAGTCTAAAAATGCAAAGCAAATGGCTAGAATAATACTAAATTTACTGCCTAAAATCATAAGCCCAATAAGTAAAATTACAAATACAACCCCCATTATCTTAAACTGAGCCTTAAAATATCCACCAACTGCATATTTCAAATTATCCATAACCATTGTCATTCTTCTTACAATAGCTCCCGGTGCAACTCTTTTAGATTCTTTAATTAATCCATCTCTTTCTGCAATTAGAAAATATGCAGAAATAATACTAACAATCAGACCAATTAAAAATCCCGGAATTTTCTTAGCAAAATTAGTAGCTGCATCTACAGTAGGTTTGCTTGCTTTCGAAATAATCTTCTCAATATTTTTATCCAGGTTTTGTGTCATGCTATCTAATCCATTTTGAATACCATTTGGAAGATTATGAAAAACTCCTTGAAGTTTGTCTCCTATTTGAGAAAAACCTTTTTCTGCTTGATCATATAACCCCGGCATATTATCTGTAAATTGAGTAACCTCCCCGGCAACCCTACTTACTATAAAATAGATTAATAAAACTAGAAGCCCAAGAACTATTATTATAATAATAGCTGAACTAAGTTTTTTTCGTATTTTCAATTTTCTTTCTAGCAAATTAACTAAGGGAGTTGCTAAATATGCTAAAAACCAGCCTACTACAAAAGGAAAAAACCAAAATACAAATCTCACCCCAATGTAAATAAAAGCAACTGTAGCTAATATACTAAATATAAAACTTACAACAACTTTCCAATATGGACGATTGTCTTTTATGAAATCTGATGTACTATTATTCATATATCTCCTTGTTAAAAAGCAAAATTCATCTACAAATTTTTTATATAAATTTCCTTGTTTTTATAGTTTCCTGTATCAAACTGACTTAGGATCAACATACTCCGTTAACTCTTCGATTAACTGCCATATCTCATCTCTACCTTGCTTAGTTTCACTAGAAAAAGGAATTATATTACTGCCAGAAACTCCTAAACCTGTCTTAATAGCTTTAATCTGTTTCTGTAATTGACTACGTTTAATCTTATCTGCTTTTGTAGCAATAATTATTGGTGTAAAACCATTAGACTGTATCCATTCATACATAAGTTTATCATTTGCAGAAGGATCATGTCTTATATCGATAAGAAGAAATACTGCTTTAAGCTGCTTACTACCATGAAGATAACGTTCAATAAGCTTACCCCACTTCTCTTTTTCTGACTGACTAACTTTAGCATAACCATATCCAGGAAGGTCTACTAAATACAAGCCGTCATTTATATTATAAAAATTAATAGTCTGAGTTTTCCCGGGAGTAGCAGAAATTCTTGCATAAGATTTCCTATTCATAAGAGCATTAATCAAGGAAGATTTACCTACATTAGATTTCCCTGCAAATGCCACCTCACCATATTCATTATCAGGCAATGTAGAAGTAATCCCACACACCGTCTCCAAATTCAAGCTTCTTATAATCATATATATCACATAATCCAAAAATCTATAGTATTTGGATTGTCCTTTCAACTTTTATCCTATATATATTATCAAAAATACATTATATGTACAATCTATTTCATAGCAGTATCATAAACTAAAAAAAGTATCCTAAACAAGGGTGTCTAGAATACTATTTTTTATATTTTATGATATTTTTTATTATTTATGCAGTTTCCTTAAGTTTATGTATCACCTGAGGTTCTTCCTTACCCTCTACACAAGCCTTCGTAATTCTAACCTTATCGATAGTCTCATCTGAAGGAACCTGATACATTATATTAAGCATAAGCTTTTCCATAATAGAACGAAGCCCTCTGGCTCCTGTCTTTTGCTCAATAGCTTTATAAGCAATAGCCTCTAAAGCACCATCGTCAAAAATCAGTTCCACATCATCTAACTCTAAAAGCTTTTCATATTGTTTTATTAGAGAATTTTTAGGTTTACTAAGTATATCAACTAATGCGCTTCTATCTAATTCTTTAAGAGCAACCTCTATTGGAAGACGACCTACTAATTCAGGAATTAATCCATATTTAACTAAATCATGAGGAATAACCCTATTGAAAAGAAATTCATCTTTTTCTATCTTATCAATCTTGTCATCTTCTGAATTAAATCCAATAACCTTCTTGTCCAAACGCTCTTCTACAATCTTTTCAAGGCCATCAAAAGCTCCGCCACAGATGAAAAGAATATTAGTAGTATCTATTTGAATAAGTTCTTGTTGTGGATGTTTCCTTCCACCTTGAGGTGGAACAGATGCCATAGTACCTTCAACAATCTTAAGAAGTGCTTGTTGAACACCTTCACCACTTACATCACGAGTAATTGAACGATTTTCACTTCTTCTAGTAATCTTATCAATCTCATCTATGTAAATAATGCCATATTCAGCCTTATATATATCTCCGCCTGCTGCCATAATAAGTTTAAGAAGAATATTTTCAACATCTTCACCCACATATCCTGCTTCCGTAAGAGTAGTTGCATCTGCAATTGCAAATGGAACATCAAGTTGCTTAGCAATAGTTTGAGCAAGTAATGTTTTTCCTGAACCTGTAGGACCAAGAAGTAGTACATTAGATTTCTGCAAATCAACATCTGACTTTTTACTTGTTTTAATTCTCTTATAATGATTGTATACAGCTACGGATAATACCTTCTTAGCTTCTTCTTGTCCAATTACATAATCATCTAAAAACTTTTTAATCTCTTGAGGCTTCTTAAGCTTAATGTCAAAGTATGGATTCCAATCATCAATTCTTTCATC
>JAISGP010000070.1 GCA_031263035.1 Lachnospiraceae bacterium
GCACCAGATGAGCCTTTACATTTTTATAGAAGTTACAAATTCAGCAATGATTTAATGGGAATAAAGTCTGATAATCCAAATCAAATTTTAATGAGAAAAGAAGATAAGAGGCTTTTAAATTCAACTTATTTTGCTGCAAAGGATAAAAGACCACTTCTTACAAGAGATAATTATGTAAGTGAAATGAGTAAATTATTTAAAGGAAGTTCATCAGAGGAAAAGTCTTTAATTACTTGTAAAAATATAAGTAAAAATTCCTATCCTATATCTTATATACCTAGTATTTTAGGAATTACTATTGCAAGGATTTTAGGTATGTCGTCAGTTGGACTTATAATGTTATCTAGGTTATTTATGCTTCTGATATATTCAGTTCTAACCAGTTTAGCCATACGCTATATTCCCTTTGGTAAACTGACTTTAGGATTTGTAGCACTTTTGCCTATAAGCCTTCAACAGGGAATGGCTATAAGTTATGATGGAATTTTAAATTCTTTATCATTTTTGCTTATTGGATATATATTGTATCTAGCCTACAAAAAGGATGTTGTAACAAATAGGGACATAGGGATTGTAGGACTTTTAACACTTCTTATTGCACCTATTAAAATAGTTTATGTGGTAATTGGATTATTATTTTTACTTATCCCTTCAGACAAGTTTCAAGGGAAAAAAGTTAGTGGTAAAAAGAAAAAACATCTTATTATATTAGTGGTTATGATACTCGGATGTTTATTTATTGGAGTTTTTTCATTTGCTAGAGTTAGTAAGGCATTTGTTGGTAAACCAGGCTATTATAGTTTAAGAGAATTTTTTGTAAGTCCGGGAAGTTTTGGCAGCCTAATAAAGATTTTCTTTAAAACTTTTGTAAGATTTCCATCATATATTGAAAGTGCATTAGGAGCCAATCTTGGATGGAAAGAAGTGGGTGTTAAATTTCCCATGCTTGTTGGTTTTGTTTTACTAATTTTTATTTCAGCTTTATATGAAAAAGGACAAGAAAAATTTAACCTTGGCTTGTTGAAAATAAATACCTTGTTTATTTCAGTTTTGTTGTATACTGGCTGTGTTTTAGGAGCTTTGTCTTGGACTTTAAGATCAAGTGGTGTTATTGAAGGTATTCAAGGAAGATACTTTATACCAATTATGCCTATTTTATTCCTACTTTTTAGAAACAAATCTATTGTAAAAGAAAAAAACATTGATGAAGTGTTGATTTATAGCTTTGCTTATGTTCAAATGGTTTCTATTGCTTGGGTAGTGACCTCTTGTTTATTTCCAGGGATGATGGGAGTTAACTAAGGGCTTTTGATTTTAAGTTCCTTGTATACTTCACATATAAATGCTATAATTTCATGGTTTAAAGCATAAAAAAGGAGTTTAGTATGAAAACATATATGGTTACCGGGGGAGCAGGATTTATTGGCTCAAACTACATTTTATATATGATGGAAAAATATGGAAAAGATATTTTCATTATTAACGTGGATAAACTAACTTATGCAGGAAATTTAGAAAACTTAGCTTCTGTAAGTAATGAAGAAAACTATAGATTTGTGAAAGCCGATATTTGCGATAGTGAGGCAATTGGGAAAATATTTGCAGAATATAACATTGATAGAGTGGTACATTTTGCGGCTGAAAGTCATGTTGATAGAAGTATTAAAAATCCAGAAGTTTTTGTTGAAACCAATGTATTAGGTACACTAACTTTACTTAATCATGCTAAAAATGCTTGGGAAAAGAGTGATGGCAGTTATGAAGAAGATAAGATTTTTCTTCATGTAAGTACTGATGAAGTATATGGCTCATTAGAAAAAGAAGGAGAATTTTTTTATGAAAAGACCCCCTATGATCCTCATAGCCCTTATTCAGCCAGTAAGGCATCTTCAGATTTCTTAGTGAAATCTTATATTGATACATATGAATTTCCGGCTATGATAACTCATTGTAGTAATAATTATGGGCCATATCAATTTCCGGAAAAATTAATACCATTAATTATTAATAATTGCTTAAAGGGTGATAAATTACCTATTTATGGAGATGGATTAAACGTAAGAGATTGGCTTTATGTTATGGATCATTGTAAAGCTATAGATATGGTTATAAATAATGGTAAAGATGGTGAAACCTATAATATTGGTGGACATAATGAAAAACAGAACATTCAAATTGTAAAAATAATCATTGATACGTTAAATGAAATTTTAGATGATAGTGATATTCGAAAAAAACATATTAATTATGATTTAATAACTTATGTTGATGATAGAAAAGGTCATGATAGACGATATGCAATAGCTCCTGATAAGATTAAAAAAGAAGTAGGCTGGGAACCTAGCATATTATTTGCAGAGGGAATACAACATACGGTAAAATGGTATTTAGCCAACGAAGAATGGATGAGCCATGTTATAAATAAAGATTACTTAGACTATTATAAAAAGATGTATAAATAGATTTTTCTTTAAGCTGTATGAGAAGGGAGAGTAGTTATGAAAGGTATAATTTTAGCAGGTGGTTCAGGAACTAGACTTTATCCACTTACAAAGGCTGTTTCAAAGCAGTTAATGCCGGTATATGATAAACCCATGATATATTATCCTCTATCAACTTTAATGCTTGCTGGTATTCGAGATATTCTTTTAATATCTACCCCAAGAGATTTACCATTATTTCAGCTACTTTTAGGAGACGGAAAAGCCTTAGGATTAAATATTTCCTACAAGGTTCAAGATAAGCCAAGAGGACTTGCTGATGCTTTTATTATAGGGGAAGAATTTATTGGCAAAGATAGCGTAGCTCTAGTTTTAGGAGATAATATTTTTTATGGGCACGACTTTTCTAAAGTTCTTGCAAATGCAGCCACAAGAAGTGATGGAGCAACAATCTTTGGTTATTATGTAAAAAATCCTAAAGATTATGGTGTAGTTGAATTTGATAAAAATGGTAAAGCTATTTCTATTGAAGAGAAACCTGAAAAACCTAAATCATCTTATGCTGTTCCCGGATTATATTTTTATGATAATAAAGTTGTAGAAATAGCTAAATCAGTTAAACCTTCAAAAAGAGGTGAAATTGAGATTACATCGATTAATGATGAATATTTAGCTAAAGGAAAGCTTCAAGTGGAAATACTTGGACGAGGATTTGCATGGCTTGATACAGGAAGCCATGATTCACTTTTAGATGCTGCAGATTTTGTGGCAGCTTTTCAAAAAAGACAAGGTCTTTATATTTCTTGTATTGAAGAAATTGCCTACAGAAAAGGGTTTATTGGTAAAGAACAATTAAAATCCTTGGCAGAGGAAATGATTAAGACTGAGTATGGAAAATATCTTATGAGTATAGTAGAGGAAGTATAATGGGGAAAATTAAAGTTACAGAATGTGGAATTAAAGGTTTAAAAATAATTGAACCGGAAGTTTTTGGTGATAATCGTGGTTATTTTATGGAAACCTATAACAAGCAAGATTTTTTAGATAATGGAATAGATATAGATTTTGTTCAGGATAATCAGAGCTCTTCAGTAAAAGGTGTACTTAGAGGACTTCACTATCAGATAAATTATCCTCAAGATAAACTGGTAAGAGTTGTTAATGGAGTTGTTTTCGACGTGGCAGTAGATATTCGAGCAGGTTCACCTACATATGGAAAATATTATGGGGTAATTTTATCTGCTGAAAATAAAAAACAGTTTTTAATTCCCAAAGGATTTGCTCATGGATTTTATGTGCTTTCAGATATAGCAGAATTCACCTACAAATGCAGTGATTTCTATCACGCCGGAGATGAAGGTGGCATAATCTACAATGATCCTAATATAGGTATAGACTGGCCTATAATTAAGGATATTCCACTTATCATGTCTGATAAAGATCAAAAATGGGGCAAATTGGAGTTAAAATAATTTTACATATAAACAGATAAAGGAATAATTTTTATAGTGAAAACTAAAATATCAATTTTTATACAGAATTTTTTAAGATATAGACATCTTCTAGTTGAATTAGTTGGAAGAGATATAAAAATTAAATATAGACGTTCTACTCTTGGAGTTTTTTGGACTTTACTTAACCCACTTTTAATGATGGCAGTTTTATCTGTGGTTTTTTCGAATTTATTCAAGTTCGATATTGAAAATTTTCCATTATATTTGTTAAGTGGTCAGGTAGTATTTACTTTTTTTTCTGATGCAACTACAAGTGCCATGTCAGCTATATTGGATAATGCTTCATTGATAAAGAAAATATATCTACCCAAATATATATTTGTAATTTCTAGGGTTTTATCAAGTACTATTAATTTATTTGCATCTTTTACAGCATTACTTTTAGTTATGGTAATTACAAGGGCAGAACTACATTATACAATGATACTTGTTTTTATTCCTTTTATCTTCTTAGTAGCAATTACTATGGGAGTTGGTTTATTTATTGGGGCTATAACAGTGCGATTTAGAGATATTATGCATTTCTATTCTATATTTACTACAGTACTTATGTATTTAACTCCAATTATTTACCCAATGTCTATACTTCCAGGATGGATTAAATATGTAGTACTTATTAATCCTCTTACAAATATAGTAACTATGGTCCGTGATGTTATGTTTTATAATTCATTACCTAGTCTTTTAGGAATACTAATCGGATTTGTTGAATCAGTCATCGCAATGGCACTTGGACTTTGGGTTTTCTATAAAAATCAAGATACTTTCATTTTAAATATATAAAAGGATGTTTCATGGATAATAAAGATACAATAATTTCAATAAAAAATGTATACATAAAATTTAACCTTGCTTCTGAAAGGATTGATAATTTTAAAGAATACCTAATAAAGACCATTAAACGTCAAGTTTCCTATGATGAATTCTGGGCATTAAAAGATATTAGTTTTGATGTAAAGCGTGGAGATTCTGTTGGACTAATTGGAGTTAATGGTAGCGGCAAAAGTACAATTCTTAAAATTATTGCCGGTGTACTTAAACCTACAAAAGGTTCTGTATATGTAGGCGGTTCTGTTGCACCTTTAATTGAGTTAGGTGCAGGTTTTGATATTGATCTTACAGCAAGAGAGAATGTTTTCTTAAATGGAGCCCTTTTAGGTCATACAAGGCCTGAAATGGAAGGTTTTTATGATGAAATAGTAGAGTTTTCTGAACTTCATGATTTTATGGATGTACCCGTAAAGAATTTTTCTTCCGGAATGGTTGCCCGTCTTGGATTTTCTATAGCAACTATTGGTCATCCTGATATTCTTATTTGCGATGAAATACTGGCAGTTGGAGATGCGAAATTCCAAGAAAAATGTATGGTGAGAATTCATCAGCTTATGAATGAGGGAACAACTATACTTTTTGTTTCCCACAGTATTGAGCAGGTTATGGATGTGTGTAATAAGGCAGTTTGGATTAATAAAGGTCATTTGAAGATGATGGGAGATTCTAAAGAGGTTGGTGAGATTTATAGAGACAGTCTAAAATCCCATGAAACTGATGATAGTTTTGATGTTATAGAAAACGATGAATAATACTACGTATGTGAATTGAGTTTGATGAAAAATGTAAAGCTTATAATGTTAATTTTCCTTAGTTAGATATTGAAGAGAATAGTCGTTGGTATTAGAAGTAAATGTAAATGAAATAATTATGTTGAGGTTGTAAATGAAAAAGTATTTAACATATATAATTGCATCTGTTGTTATTTTGATAGTTGGAATAATCTATTCTTTTAGCGATAGTACTAAAGCAATTTATAATACAAATATCGATACATCTGATTATAAAACAAGTGGTTTTCTAGATGAAATCCAAGGAATAAGTCAAATTTTTATTTGCAATTCTAATAGATTATCTGGAGTATCATTAAAAACTTCTTTTTCCGGGGATAAGGGAGATGAAGCTTTAGAATATGAAGTTATAGACATGGAGAATAATAAGACAGTTTCCAAAGGATTAGTTAAAGCAGAAAATATTAAACAAGGTAAAAATTTAAAACTGAATTTTGGCAAGACTATTAAAAATGCTAAAAACAAAAGTTTTGAGATAAATATAAATCTAAAAGGTAATTCAGATTTTGAAGGCTTAAGTATTCCCTTTGCAAATGGAAGTAAAGAGGGAAACAGCCTAACTATAGATAATAAAAATATAAAGGGAACAATAATTTTAAAAACAATTGACCACGGTTTTCATATTCAAACCTTGATTATGTTTCTTTTGATTGTTATTTATGTTGTAGTATTTTTTAGAATATTATTTAAACTGTTTACCTAGGTGAATGTATTTTATAGAAGATAAATTTATATTTTAAAGATTGTAGTGTGAAAGGGATATAAAACTTCGAAAAAAGAGATTATTATTTAAAATTATTTGTAAAAAGAAAGAGGTTTTTTAGACAAAGATATTTTTACTTTGTTTAACTTATATTTGCAGAAATTGGAGACTTAATGAAAATTTTAGTTACCGGTGTAACGGGACAATTAGGATATGATTGTGTTAGAGAACTGAAAGAACGAAATATAGAATATGTTGCTCCTACAAGTAAAGAGATGGACATTACAGATGAAGTTTCAGTATTAAATTGGGTCACTAAAAGTAAAGTTGATGGCGTAATTCACTGTGCTGCATATACAGCAGTTGATATGGCTGAAACTCATGAAGAATTATGTAGAAAGATTAATTATGAAGGCACTAAAAATGTAGCCTCTGCTTGTAGGGCAAATAATATAAAGATGATTTATATTTCTACGGATTATGTTTTTGATGGGACGGGAGAGAAACCCCGGGAAATATATGATAAACCTAACCCTATAAATGTTTATGGTATGACAAAATTACAGGGGGAGGAAGCTGTTAAAGAGCTTTTAGAGAAATATTTTATTGTAAGGATTTCTTGGGTTTTTGGTGTAAATGGTAAGAATTTTATAAGGACAATGTTGGATGTTGCGAGGAACCATGATACACTGACAGTAGTAGATGACCAGTTTGGTTCACCTACATTTACTTACGATTTGTCAAAACTACTTGTAGATATGATAGGCACTAAGAAGTATGGAATATATCATGCTACTAATGAAGGGACTACTACTTGGTATGAATTTGCTAAAGAAATTTTTAAGTTAAAGAATAATAAAACCAATGTTTTACCTGTTTCTACAGAAAAATATTATTCTAGGGCTAAAAGTGTTATTGCAAATAGACCAAGAAATAGCCGATTAGATAAAAGTAGACTTTCAGAAATGGGATTTAAGCCTTTACCAAGTTGGCAGGATGCTCTTAAAAGATATCTCAAAATGTTAGATAGTATTGATTTATAGGTGTTAAATAGTGCTTCTGTATTAAAGAAATATAAGTATATGTGTATATTTATTAAAAAGAAAGTCAGTTAAGAATTAAGACTATTTTTATTTGCACTGGAGGTGTATACATGAAAAAACGAATTTTAGTACTTTTAACGATTTTGTTAATAGGAGTTTTTGCTTTTACAGCATGTGAGAAAGATGACGATGATAATAATGCTGGAAGCAATAATAAAACCACAACCCAGACAGGGGATTCCCAGATAAATAGTGGAGATACAGATGAAGATGATGACGATGAAATATCTAATGAAGAGACAAATCAAGCTAATCAAAATACTACTGTAAAAGTAGATGTATATTTTGCAAATAGCGATGCAAGTAGATTAGTAGACCAAGAGGTTACATTTGATAGATTAACACCACAAGCTTTAATAGATGAGCTTGCTAAACATAATATGGTTTCAACTGATTTAATAGCTAATTCAGTAACTACAACTACTAATAATGGAGATAAGGCTATTATATTAGATGTAAGTTCTAATTTCTCTGATTTTCTAAGCGAAAGAGGTAGTACAGGAGAATGGTTTTCTATGGGTAGTGTTGTAAATACTTTCCTTGATGCTTATGATGCTGATTATATTAAGATTACTGTTGATGGAAATAATATTACCGGTGGTAGTGCTGATTATACAGGATTTCAGAAAGACTATGAAAATAATTAGCTATAAAGCATTTGAAATTGCAAATATAATTATTTGCAGTATTTGGTTAATAATGGTATTATATAAAAGCATTTTTCTTAAATGGAGAATGCTTTATTTTTTTATTTGATTTAGGGAGGTATTGGTTTTGGATAATCAACAAAACAATGGAAGACTCATTGCATTATTACCAATGGGAGTATTCCTAGTTATATTTTTAGGAGCAGGTATATTAACTGGAGACTTTTATTCTATGCCTACAATATTGGCATTTTTAATTGCTTTATTTGTAGCCTTTTTGCAGAATAGGGGATTAGATTTTAATAAGAAAATCAGTGTTATTGCAAAGGGTATTTCTGATGATAATATTATTACGATGTGTTTAATTTTCTTATGTGCCGGCGGCTTTTCTGGAGTTGTTACTGCTACCGGTGGTGCAGAAAGTACCGTTAATTTAGGATTAACATTTTTACCCACTCAAATTATTGTGGTAGGTTTATTTATAATTGGCTGTTTTGTTTCTATTTCAATGGGTACATCCATGGGAACAATTGCTGCCCTTGCACCAATTGCAGTTCAAGTTAGTAAAAAAACTGGATTTGAGATTGCAGTTTGTATTGCAGCAGTTGTATGTGGAGCAATGTTTGGTGATAATCTAAGTATGATTTCAGACACCACAATTGCGGCAGTAAAAACCCAAGGTGCTCAGATGAAGGATAAATTTAGACAGAATTTCCTTATAGTTCTACCTGCCGCTATTGTAACAGCTATAATTTTCTTTTTACTTACAAGAAGTGGTGCACCAAATATGAATTTAGATTTAAAATTTAATTTTTGGCTTGTACTACCATATATTTTAGTTTTAGTTGGTGCTTTAATTGGAATAAATGTTTTTCTTGTTTTAATTGGGGGAACAGTAGCATCTATACTTGCAGGTGTACTTACAGGTTCATTGAGTTTTTGGAAATGCGTTGCTGCAGTTGGAACAGGTATTAATGGAATGTATGATATAACAGTTATTTCAATAATTGTTGCTTGTATAGTAGCTTTAATTAAAGAATATGGTGGAATTGATTTTATTATAAATATATTTAAAAAACATATTAAAGGTAATAAAGGTGCTCAACTTGGTATTGGCTTTTTAACCTTAATTGTTGATGCATGTACTGCAAATAATACTGTAGCTATTATTATTACCGGACCTTTAGCTAAAAATATTAGTAATGAATTTGGTGTAACGGCCAAAAAGAGTGCTTCACTTTTAGATATATTTGCATCAGTAGGACAAGGGCTAATTCCTTATGGAGCACAACTTCTTTCTGCAGCAGCATTAGCAACATCATTAAGTAAGGTTAAAATAACACCTTATCAGATAATTCCTAATATGTATTATCCTGTTTTAATGGCTATTTCTGCAGTATTATTTATTGTGTTTACGAAAAAAAAGAAAAATGAAATGAAGAGTTAAATTCTAATTTATTTAAAGAATTAGTTTCATAATAATTCTTTACTATTCCTTAACTGGTTTACTATTACTGATGATTTAAGCCTATTGTTTATATATCAATTGTAAAGTTGCACAAATATTAGTACAATATTTGGTGCTTGTTAATAAAGTATACAAAGTCTTAATTGAAGGGTGTAATTGCATTGCAATTTCACCCTTCTTGTCTTATACTATTAAATGGATAAAATTTTAAATATTATGAATATTTATTCATTTTTGCCTGATATTTAACTATTTATATGCATAAATATCTTTTGAATGAATAGAAATATTAATATTTGAATTTATTAATAAATAAATGGAGGAACTTATTATGAGCAATGCTACAAACACTGCATTGGAGAGAATTGAAAATCTTCTTGATGCAGGAAGCTTTGTTGAAGTAGGTGCAGGAGTTCGTTCTCGAAGCACTAATTTCAATTTGGCAACACAAGATACCCCAAAAGATGGAGTAATAACAGGTTATGGAGTTATTGATGGTAATCTTGTTTATGTTTATAGTCAGGATAGTTCTGTTTTAGGTGGTGCCGTAGGCGAGATGCATGGGAAGAAAATAGCAGCTTTATACGATATGGCATTAAAGATGGGGGCACCTATTATTGGATTATTAGACTCTACTGGTTTAAGGTTACAAGAGGGAGTAGATGCACTTAATGGATTTGCAGAGATTTATAGCAAGCAAAGTATGTGTTCGGGGGTTATTCCTTCAATTTCTGTTGTGTTTGGCAATGCCGGAGGTGCTTTAAATATTTTAACTGAATTATCAGATTTTGCTTTTATGGAAGAAGATGCTAGTCTCTATATTTCTGCTAAAGACTCTGTACCTGGGGATTATACAGAAAAAGATGATAATACATCAGCTAGTTTTCAAAGTAAGAAAGTAGGTTCTGTAGATTTTGTTGGGACTAAAGATGAGATAGTTGCAGAAGTAAGAAAGCTTATTTCTTTGCTTCCAAGTAATAACGAAGACAACGATTCTTATGATGAATGTACAGATTCTTTAAATCGTTTAAATGTAGATGCTAAAGGAAGTTATGGAGACGTTAGACTTTTAATTGCTGATATATCTGATGATAGTCTTGTGTTTGAAACCAAAAAAGACCATGCAAGAGAAATGGCAACTGCATTTATAAGACTTAATGGCCAAACAGTTGGTGTAATTGCTAATGCAGTTAAAGACACTGATGAAGAAGGTAAAGGTATTACTTACCCATCAACTCTTTCTACAAGAGGTGCCAGAAAAGCTAAAGTATTTTTAGATTTCTGTGATGCTTTTTCAATACCAGTTTTAACTATTGTTAATATGACAGGATTTGAAAATTCAATGTGTGCAGAAAAGAATTTAGGAAGAGTAGTAAGTAGACTTGTTTACTCATATGCTAACGCTACTGTACCAAAAGTTACTCTTATTACAGATAAAGCTTATGGTAGTGCTTATATGGTTATGGGTTCTAAAGCCTTAGGTGCTGATCAAGTATTTGCATGGGAAGGTGCTAAGATTGCTATGATGGATAGTGACCTTGCAAGTCAAATTCTTGGAGCAGATAAAAACGAGGAAGAAAGACTTGCCATTTCTAAAGAATATGATGAACTTCAAGGAAGTGCTATGAGTGCAGCTAGTAGAGGATTAGTTGATACAATTATTGATCCTACCGAAACTAGAAAATACTTAATTGGTGCTTTTGAAATGTTATTTACAAAGAGAGAATCAAGACCAGATAAAAAACATGGAACAAAGTAGAGGTGAAATAATGAAAAGAAAAATTGGTTTAATACTTAGTATTCTTCTTCTTGTTGTTTCACTAACAGCTTGTACTAGTAGTAAAGAGGCAGTAAGTTCAAAGACTGAAGATAGTTTAAAGCAAGGGGCAGAACTTCTTCTAACTCAAACTTCAGCATTAACTAAAGAGCAATCTGATGAACTAGAAAAGATGTCTGATAATATGCTTGAACTAAGCTTAGTACAAAATGGTTTTCCTTCTTCTCCAGAAAACTTTAAATCTTTATTAGAGTCTTGGCAGGCAGCTGTTAAAGAATGTGGTAAGTTTAAAAGCTTTGGAGAATATTCTTTTGAAAAAGATAAGGATGAATACAAAGTATATAATAATGTTACATTTGCAAATAGAAACGCAAAGCTAACAATGATATTTGACAGTGATTTAAAATTACAATCTACTACAATTGACGGAGATTACACTCAGGGAGAAATCCTTAAAAAAGCTGGCATGAATACTCTTCTAGGAATGGGAACTGTATTTATAGTATTAATTTTCTTAGCAGTTTTCTTTAGTATTTTTGGAAAAGCAATGCATGCTATTGAAAAGAGAAGATTAGCAGGACTTGCTGCTAAAGAACCTGTAGTAGAAACAAACACTGCACCTACACCTGCTGCATATGTAGAAGATGTAACAGATGATAGTGAAATAATGGCAGTAATTACGGCAGCTATATCTGCTTATGAAAGTGAAAATGCTAATGAACCAGAATATGTAGATGGATTTTTCGTTAGAAGCATTAAACGTCGTAAAAATAGATGGTAAAAATCTATTATTAATTTAATTATTTGGAGGAAAATCATGAAAAATTATACAATTACAGTAAATGGAAACGTATATGATGTACAAGTAGAAGAAGGAACAGCTGGAAATACTGCTGCCGCACCTGTACAAACAGCACCAAAGGCTGCACCTGTTCAAAAAGCTGCACCAGTTGCAGCACCTGCTGCAAGTGGTTCTGTCGGCAAAGTAAAAGTAACAGCAGGAGCTGCCGGAAAAGTATTTAAAGTAGAAGCACCTGTTGGAACAGCTGTTAAAAAAGGAGATGCAGTTGTTATTATTGAAGCTATGAAAATGGAAATTCCATGTGTAGCTCCACAAGATGGAACAGTTGCAACAATTGAACTTAATGTAGGAGATGCTGTAGAAGCAGGAGCAGTACTTGCTACACTTAACTAATGCACGAACATTAAATTTCTTGGAGGTTATATAAATGGATTATATTTTAAATACTCTAGACAATCTCGTGCATCAAAGTGCTTTTCTAGGAATGACTGGCGGTAATCTTATTATGATTGCTGTTGCATGTGTATTGTTATATTTAGCCATCCGTCATGGGTTTGAACCTCTTCTTTTAATACCTATTGCTTTTGGTATGTTACTTGTTAATATCTATCCGGATATTATGTTACATGCCGAAGATGCTGCAAATGGTACAGGAGGACTTTTATATTATTTCTTTAAACTTGATGAATGGGCAATATTGCCATCACTTATTTTCTTAGGTGTTGGCGCTCTAACTGATTTTGGACCACTTCTTGCTAATCCAAGTAGTTTCCTTTTAGGAGCTGCTGCACAGTTCGGAATATTTACTGCATATCTTGGAGCTATGGCTCTTGGATTTTCAGATAAAGCTGCAGCTGCTGTATCAATTATTGGTGGAGCAGATGGACCAACTTCAATTTTCCTTGCAGGGAAATTACAACAGACTGCTTTACTGGGACCTATTGCGGTTGCTGCATATTCATATATGTCTTTGGTTCCTATTATTCAACCACCAATTATGAATTTGCTAACAACTAAAAAAGAAAGAGCAATCAAAATGGAACAACTTAGACCGGTTTCTAAGTTAGAAAGGATTCTTTTCCCAATAGTTGTTACAGTTGTAGTATGTTCAATTCTTCCAAGTACAGCACCACTTGTTGGTATGTTAATGCTTGGAAATCTATTTAGAGAAAGTGGAGTTGTTAGACAACTTCAAGAGACTGCAGGTAATGCCTTAATGTACATAGTTGTAATCTTACTTGGAACTTCAGTTGGAGCAACAACTAGTGCAGAAGCATTTCTAAATGTCACCACATTAAAGATTGTAGTTTTAGGACTTCTTGCCTTTGTAGTAGGAACTGCTGCAGGAGTACTTTTCGGAAAGCTTATGTGTCTTGCTACAGGCGGAAAAGTAAATCCTCTTATCGGTTCTGCTGGAGTTAGTGCAGTACCTATGGCAGCCAGAGTATCTCAAAAGGTTGGAGCTAAAGCTGATCCTACTAATTTCTTATTAATGCATGCTATGGGACCTAATGTTGCCGGAGTTATCGGAACTGCTGTTGCGGCAGGAACATTTATGGCAATCTTTGGTGTAATGTAAAGTAGGCAGAAAAAGAAATGAGAAAAAATGCTTTACTTTAAAAAATAAGTTAAGGCTTGGAAATACATGTTTAGTTATAAAAATTAGACAATATAGATTGGAGAAATTATGGCAGATATAATTAAAAAACCCGTAAAAATTACGGAAACAATTCTTCGTGATGCCCATCAAAGTCTTATTGCTACTCGTATGAAAACAGGTGAAATGCTACCTATTATCGATAAAATGGATAAAGTTGGATATAACGCTGTTGAATGTTGGGGAGGAGCAACTTTTGATGCTTCACTTAGATTTTTGAAAGAAGATCCATGGGATAGACTTAGAAAATTCCGTGATGGATTTAAAAATACTAAGTTACAGATGCTATTTCGTGGTCAAAACATACTAGGATATCGTCCTTATGCAGATGATGTTGTTGAATATTTTGTTCAAAAATCAGTTGCAAATGGTATTGATGTTATTCGTATTTTTGACTGTATGAATGATATTAGAAATCTTCAAACAGCTGTTACAGCTGCTGTTCATGAAAAGGCAGAAGCTCAAGTAGCTATGAGTTATACAATTGGTGATGCTTATACAATGGAATATTGGATGGACCTTGCTAAACGTATCGAAGAAATGGGAGCTACATCTATTTGCGTAAAAGATATGGCAGGATTACTTCTTCCTTATGAAGCTACACGTCTTGTAACTGCTCTTAAAGAGGCTGTAAGTATTCCTATTGAGATGCATACTCATTATACTTCTGGTGTTGCTTCAATGACTTATCTTAAGGCTGTAGAGGCAGGAGCTGATATTATTGATACAGCTATGTCTCCATTTGCACTAGGAACAAGTCAACCGGCTACAGAAGTAATGGTTGAAGCATTTAAAGGTACACCTTATGATACCGGCTTAGATCAAAAACTTCTTGCTGAAATTGCAGATTACTTTAGACCACTTAGAGATCATGCTCTTGATACAGGTCTTCTTAATCCTAAGAATTTAGGCGTAAATATTAAGACTCTTATGTATCAAGTACCTGGTGGAATGCTTTCTAACCTTACTAACCAACTTAAAGAACAAGGTGCAGAAGATAAATTCTATGAAGTTCTTGAAGAAGTACCAAGAGTTCGTGCTGACCTTGGAGAATGTCCACTTGTTACACCTTCTTCTCAAATCGTTGGAACTCAAGCTGTATTTAATGTTATTACAGGTGAGCGTTATAAAATGGTTACCAAAGAGACTAAGGATGTACTTGCAGGTAAATATGGTCAAACCATTAAACCATTTAATAAAGAGTTACAAGAAAAAATCCTTGGAAAAGATGCAGAGATTATCACAGATAGATATGCAAATCATATTCCAAATGAATTAGATACTCTACGTGAAGAGATGAAACAATGGAGCCAGCAAGATGAAGATGTACTTTCATATGCTTTATTCCCACAGGTTGCTGTAGATTTCTTCAAATATCGTCAAGCACAACAGACAGGTGTTGATGTAAAAACTGGAAAAGATGGGAATTATCCGGTATAGATTATTACTTTAAATGAGTTTTCTAGATAAATGATATTTTGAAAAATCTTTTCATTGAATTAAAACTTTAGTTTAATATAAAGGCAAAACTATAAATATACGTAAAGGATATGTCTATATTTATTAGTTTTGTCTTTTTATTTTAAAAATCATGAGAAGTAAGATTTTTATGACAAAGCTTAAAGGCTTTAATAATTCTTTTAAAGTAAAATTTGTTTTTAAGCTCAATATTAAAGGAATATACCTAAATTTCTTGTTAATTATAAGAGTGTTTTAGGAAATATTGCATTATTAGCTGAAATGGGGTAGAATATAAAAGTATTTTTACGCCTTTTTTTATTGTAAAAATATGATTAATTCTTTAAGGGGGATTAGATTTATATGGATGACTCCAGCTTGTGGGATAAAGTGAAAAGCATTATTTCTTCAGCTACATTCCCAAATGATCGGGTTAAAAAAGAAAGTCAGGCATTAATTCATAACGTTTTTAAATATTTTGAAAAAGACGTTAAAGATATTATGACTCATAGAAGAGATATAGAAGGACTGTCTGATGATACTTTGTTGTGTGATGCTTTGGATATAATGTTAGGTGGAAATTATTCCAGATATCCTATTTATCATGAAGAGATAGATGATATTATTGGAACCTTGCATATCAGGGAAGCTTCGGATGCTTATCGGAAAGAAGAAAACAGAAATAAACCAATAAAAGATATTATTGATATGATAATACCTGTGAAATTTGTACCTGAAACCAGAAGTATAGATAATTTGTTTAGAGAGATGCAAAAGGATAAATTCCATATTGCAATAGTCTTAGATGAGTATGGTCAAACAAGTGGTTTAGTTGCTATGGAAGATATAATAGAGGAGCTTGTAGGGGACATATTTGATGAATATGATGAAGAGGAAAAAGATATAGTTTCTTCATCTGATGGAAGTTTAATTGCAAGCGGTATGATGGATTTGGAAGATTTAGATGAAATACTGCCTATCGCTTTCGACACAGAAGATTATTCAACTTTAAATGGGTTTATGATAGATAAATTAGACAGAATTCCAGCGGAAGATGAGAATTGCGAAGTTGAATATGAAGGTTATAAATTTAAAGTATTGGCTATGGATGGTAATATAATCGATAAGATTAAAATTACTAAATTATAAAAAAGAATATTAGAGGAGAAGTAAAGATGTCAGGACATTCAAAATTTGCAAATATTAAACATAAAAAAGAGAAAAATGATGCAGCCAAGGGAAAGATTTTCACTAAGATAGGAAAAGAACTTTCTGTAGCTGTTAAAGAAGGTGGTTCTGCAGACCCAGCAAATAATTCAAGATTACGTGATGTAATTGCTAAAGCTAAGGCAAATAATATGCCTAATGATACAATTGATAGAAATATTAAAAAAGCTGATGGTGATACAGCTAGCTATGAACATATTACATATGAGGGCTATGGTCCAAATGGTACTGCTATAATTGTTGAAGCCCTTACTGATAATAAAAATAGAACTGCTTCAAATGTAAAAAATGCATTTACTAAAGGTAATGGTAATGTAGGTACACCTGGATGTGTTGCTTTTATGTTTGATAAAAAGGGACAGATTATTGTTGATAAAGAAGAATATTCAGGGGATGCAGATGAACTTATGATGCAAGTTCTTGATTTTGGAGCTGATGATTTTATTGATGAAGAAGATAGTTATGAAGTTATCACTTCTCCGGATGATTTTTCTGAAGTCAGAGTAAAAATGGAAGAGGCTGGTATACCAATGGCACAAGCAGAGGTAACTATGATTCCTCAGACTTATGTTTCTTTAACTGATGAAAAAGATATAAAGGATATTCAAAAAACATTAGATATGTTAGATGATGATGACGATGTGCAAGATGTATATTATAACTGGGAAGAATAATTATGGATATTAACCAAGGATTAGTTGACTTATTTAAAGATGTGTATAAAGAAATACCTAAATTTAATAAGAATTCCTATGAGCCTACTTTTAAGCATTATTATGAGAAACATAAGGATTTTATTTCCAACTTAATAACTAATATTGAGGAAATAGAAGAAGATAAAAGACAGGATTATATTCTTGAACTTGCTGATGTTATTCCAAGTTTTGTAAGTCATCTTTTTGAAACAACTCATAAAACTCATGATGAAGTTGATGTAAATATGACAATGGCTGTTTATGTTATACCTATTCTTAATTATAGTCACAATGAATATCTTGAAAGATTATGCGAAGAAATGGTTGATATATGGAATTCATCTAAAGTGACTAATTTAAACCTTAGTTATTCAGAATACAGTGATATAGACAGTGGGTTTAAGAAACGACTTTGTTATATTACTACTTGTATTTGTGAAGGTTTAGGAAAAGAAGATAGTTGCTATGAACTTACTACACTTCGAGAATATAGAGATAATTATTTGCTAAAAAGTGTAGAAGGAAAAGAACTTGTTGAGGATTATTATCAAATAGCTCCTGTAATAGTTATGAAGTTAAATATGCTAAAAGATAAAACCAAAGTTCTTTCTAATCTTTACGAAAAATATATTAAAAGATGTATATATTTAATAGAAAACAAGAACTATGTAGATTGTAAAAATCTATATAAAGAAATGGTTCTAGCCTTAAATAATGAGGAGATATATGCCTAAAGCTACTAAAAGAAAAAAAACGAATTCTACCAAAAAGAATTCTGTAAAGAAAACTACCGGAAAAAAAGTCAATAACTCAAAGAAAAAAAATGACACAAATAATATGCTACCAACAGTTTTGTTGGTAATATCAGTCTGTATTTGTGTCCTTTTATATGCTGCAATTTTTGGCGTAGGAGGAAGCTTTGGAGATAAGATAGCTGCTTCGTTAACTAAAAATTTTGGATTTGTGGTTTATTTATTTCCGGTTGTTCTTTATATAGAACTAAGAAGTTTAATTTATCTTTTTACTTCATCTATTAGTGATACTGTTAGAAATAAATTAATTAAAAGAATTATTCTTATCTTAATAACATACTTTTCTCTGGGACTTCTTATTTCTATTCTTGATAATGTAATTAAAACTAGAATTTCAGGACTATTATTTGATAATATATTTAATATATTGCAGCCTAGAATAGGTGTTATAGGTGTTCTTGTAGCAGACTTAGCCATTCTTACTATTTGCTTCTTTATTGCTACGGGGAATTTTGCCACATCTGAAGAAAAGATTGCTAAAAGAGAGAAACTTGCAGCAATGCGTCGTGAAGAGAATGAGTTAAAGCGTAAAAAAAGAGAAGAACAACTTATGGCAGAGCGTTTGGCTCGTCATGAAGAGAAGAAAAAACAGATTTCAGAAGCTCCAATTAAGGAAAGAAGTACAGGAAAGTTCTTTGATAATTTGATTCTTAAACCTAAAAATGAAGAAAAAGAACAAGTAAAAGAGAAAAGCGTGGAACCTAGTTTTTCTGATTCTAAAAATAAAAGTTTTGGATTTACTATGCCGGCTAAGGATGGACCGGTAATATCAGAAGGCTATGATGAATTAGGTGTTAATCCAAAAGATATTAATATTTCTGGTCTAAGGAGTCCTGCCGAAGAGATTAATAATAATTTAGATAATCATGTAATTAATAATGAAGAGCCTATTATTCTAGGGAAAGCCATTAATAATACTTCTCCAAATACTAAAAACAATGATTTATCTGGTGAAGCTCCAAAGGAAGAATTGGAAGATACTTCAAAAATCATTAAGGATGGTTCCGGAAAAGTTTCTAAGGTGAAGCAAAAACCCTATAAAACTCCACCTATAAATCTACTTGATTTACCTGAAAATTCTAAGATGGATAGTAAAGAAGATTTGCTTAATACTGCTAACAAATTAGTAAGCGTTCTTGCATCTTTTGGTGTTAATGTTAAGGTTACCAATATTTCTCAAGGACCTGTAATTACCAGATATGAACTCCAACCGGAAATTGGAGTAAAGGTAAGTAAAATACTTAGTCTTCAAGATGATATTAAATTAAATCTTGCAGCTAAAGATATAAGAATTGAGGCACCTATACCCGGTAAGGCAGCAGTAGGTATTGAACTTCAAAATAAAACGGATAGAGTTGTTTCTTTAAGAGAGATTGTAGATTCAAAAGAGTTTAAGAAAAGTGGCTCAAAATTAGGATTTGCACTTGGGGAAGATTTATCAGGTAAAATCATAATTTCGGATATTAATAAAATGCCTCATCTTCTTATAGCCGGACAGACAGGATCTGGAAAATCCGTATGTATTAACACTATTATAATGAGTTTAATATATAAATATAGTCCAAAGCAAGTTAGATTACTTATGATTGACCCTAAGGTAGTTGAGTTATCAGTATATAATGGTATACCTCATTTGCTATCTCCGGTTGTAACAAATCCTACCAAGGCTATCGGAGTGCTACAGTGGGCAGTTAAGGAAATGCTTCAAAGATTTAAAAAATTTGAGGCTGTAGGTTCTAGGGATTTAAAAGGATATAATGATAAAATTAAAGGTACTGTTGACGAAGAAGGTAATCCGGTAGATGAATTACCTCAAATAGTAATAATAGTTGATGAGCTTTCTGACTTAATGATGGTAGCTGGCAATGAAGTAGAAGATGCGATTATTAGATTAACACAACTTGCCAGAGCTGCAGGACTTCATTTGATTATTGCCACTCAAAGACCTTCTGTAAATGTTATTACAGGACTTATTAAAGCAAATGTACCAAGTAGAATTGCATTTGCAGTTAGTTCAGGTGTTGACTCAAGAACAATTCTAGATATGAATGGTGCGGAAAAACTACTAGGTAAAGGAGATATGCTGTATTTTCCAACAGGTATTCCTAAACCAATTCGTATACAAGGTGCTTTTGTTTCTGATAAGGAAGTTGAGCGAGTTACAGAGTATTTAAAAGAAAATTATCCTCTTATTCCTAGTGATGATGAAGGAGAAGAAGATACTACCGGTCCAACAGGTCAAGTAGATTTAAGTTCTTTTATGGATGGCTTTGAAAAGAAAGAAGATGATGATAAGGATCCTTATTATGCCGAAGCAGGAAGAACTATAATATCTAGTGAAAAGGCTTCAATTGGTATGCTTCAAAGAAAATTTAGGATTGGTTTTAATAGGGCAGCAAGGATTATGGATCAATTAAATATGGAAGGCGTTGTAGGTGGCGAAGAAGGAACAAAGCCGCGAAAAATACTTATGGATTTGAATCAATTTGAAGAAAGTCTTAAAAAATAAAAAACTTACTCAATTGGTCATATATAATATTTGCTAATGAGTATTTGATTTTTTACTTTTAATTTATTGAAACCTATAATCTTTTGGTTAAAAAAATAATTTACATTGAAATATTATACCGTGATATTTAAAATGTATAAAGTCAGGGCACTAGCCTTTATGTGTTATTTTAATTGTTGTTTAGCTTTTTAAGCTTAACATAAATGTAACTTTAAATTTTAAATTTTGGAGGAAGCAAACGTGAAAACAGACATTCAAATTGCCCAAGAAGCTACTATGTTACCAATCGGAGAAGTTGCTAAAGTATCTGGTATTGAGGGAAATGACCTTGAATACTATGGAAAGTATAAGGCAAAATTATCTGATGATCTTTGGAACAAAATCAAAGATAAAAAAGATGGAAAGTTAGTTTTAGTTACTGCAATTAATCCAACACCAGCAGGTGAAGGAAAAACAACTACAACTGTTGGATTAGGTGAAGCAATGTCTAAATTAGGCAAAAATGCTATTATTGCATTACGTGAGCCTTCTCTTGGACCATGTTTTGGTATAAAAGGTGGAGCTGCAGGTGGTGGCTATGCTCAAGTAGTTCCTATGGAAGACTTAAATCTTCACTTTACAGGAGATTTTCATGCTATAACATCTGCAAATAATTTACTTGCAGCTTTATTAGATAATCATATTCAACAAGGAAATGCACTTGGCATTGACCCTCGTCAAGTTGTCTGGAAACGTTGTGAGGATATGAATGATAGAGCTCTTAGAAATATTGTTGTAGGTCTTGGAAGTAAAGGTGATGGAATGGTTAGAGAAGATCATTTCGTTATCACTGTTGCTTCAGAGATAATGGCTATTCTTTGTTTAGCAGAGAATATTACAGACTTAAAAGAAAGACTTGGAAGAATAATTGTAGCTTATAACTTTAAAGGAGAGCCAGTTACAGCTAAAGAATTAAATGCTGTAGGTTCAATGGCAGCTTTACTTAAAGATGCTTTAAAACCAAATATTATTCAAACTTTAGAGAATACACCAGCCCTAGTTCACGGTGGTCCATTTGCAAATATTGCTCATGGTTGTAACTCGGTTCGTGCTACAAGAACAGCTTTAAAACTTGCTGATATTACAATTACTGAAGCTGGATTTGGTGCAGACTTAGGTGCTGAAAAGTTCCTTGATATTAAATGTAGAATGGCAGGTTTAAAACCAGATGCAGTAGTACTTGTTGCTACAGTTAGAGCTTTGAAATATAACGGTGGTGTTCCTAAAACTGAACTTGAAAAAGAAAATTTAGAAGCTTTAAAAGCCGGAATTGTTAATCTTGAAAAACATATTGAAAATATTCAAAAATATGATGTACCTGTAGTTGTAACATTAAACTCATTTACATCTGATACAGAAGCTGAATATAAGTTCGTAAAAGATTTTGTAGAAGCAAAAGGATGCGAATTTGCACTTTCAGAAGTATGGGCAAAAGGTGGCGAAGGTGGAATTGCCTTAGCAAATAAAGTATTAGATACCTTAGAGAATAAAGAAAGTCATTTCCATACTTTATATCCAGATTCTTTATCTCTAAAAGAGAAGATTGAAACAATTTCAAAAGAAATTTATGGAGCAAGAGGTGTTGTATACGAGCCATCTGCTGAAAAACAAATTAAAAAGCTTGAAGAATTAGGATTTAAAGATTTCCCAATTTGCATGGCTAAAAATCAATATTCACTTTCTGATGATCAAAAGAAACTTGGACGTCCAACGGATTTTGATATTCACATTAGAGACGTATATGTAAGTGCAGGTGCAGGATTTGTTGTTGCATTAACCGGTGCGATTATGACTATGCCTGGATTACCTAAGGTTCCGGCTGCAAATAATATTGATGTAGACGAAAATGGAACCATTACAGGTTTGTTTTAAAAAGAAATAAAGTTATTTAAGGAAGAAGAGAGATAATGCCTAAAATTTTAGACGGAAAAAAAGTTGCAGAAGAAATTAGAAATGAAGTTAAGTTAGAGGTAAGTGAACTAAGAAAAAAAGGAATTAATATTACTTTAGCAGTTATTCAGGTTGGAGATAACCCTGCCTCTTCAGTATATGTTAAAAATAAAAGAAGAGATTGCGAAAGATGCAATATAGATTCAAAGAGTTATGAATTACCGGAAGACGTTAGTCAAGGAGAATTATTATCCTTAATTGAAGATTTAAATAATGATACTGATGTTAATGGTATTTTAGTTCAATTACCTTTACCTGCTCATATTAATGAACAATTAGTAATTGAAAGTATTTCACCAATAAAAGATGTAGACGGTTTTCATCCTGAAAACTTAGGAAGATTAGTTATTGGCGATGATGGATTTGTTCCTTGTACCCCGGCAGGTATAATTGAACTTTTAAAACGTTCTGGAATAGACATTGCTAAAAAGGAATGTGTTGTTATTGGAAGAAGTAATATAGTTGGTAAACCATTAGCTATGTTATTGCTTCGTGAAAATGGAACTGTTACAGTTGCACACTCTAAAACTAGATATCTTAAAAGAGTTTGCAAAAGGGCTGATATTTTAATTGCTGCAATTGGTAAGCAAGAATTAATAGATAAAAGTTATTTAAAAAAGGGTGCTGTTGTTGTTGATGTTGGAATAAATCGAAATGATTTAGGAAAACTTGTTGGAGATGTTAATTTTGGTGATGTTTCTGATACTGTATCTGCCATTTCTCCTGTTCCAGGAGGAGTTGGTCCTATGACTAGAGCAATGCTTTTAGTTAATTGTATTAAGGCTACCAAAATTCAGGAAGGTACTATGTAATGAGATGCAAGTATTGCCGAAGAGAAATACCGGATGATTCAGTCAGGTGTCCCTTTTGTGGAAGGGATATATTTGTTGTGCCTGATTATAATCCTACTGATGAGCTGATACAGCAGGAAATCAGAGAAGGTATTGAAAATACCGCAAATATTAATTTATATGATAGTAACCATAAAAGTCAAAAGTCTAATACAGATGATTATGAGAGAGAGCGTCGAAGAAAGAGAAAACTAGCTATAAAAAAAGAAAAGCTACGTAAAAAGAAAATTAGACGTAGAATTCTTTTGGGAAGTTTTTTCTTGATTTTAGTTGCTGCATTTGTGATTATATTTAATTTCTCATACTCAGGTTATGTTAGACGTGGCGATAGTGCTACTAAAAAAGGTAATTATTCTAAGGCAATACAGTTATATAATAAAGCAATAAGCAAAAATGGCGAGAAGGCATCAGCTTACGTAGGTCTATCAAATGTATATATTATACTGGATAAGGACACAAAAGCAGAAGATGTTTATTTAAATGCCATAGAGAAGTATCCTAAAAGTGCTCCGATTTATAAAGCTTTATTTAAATTCTATATACGAGTTGATGATACAATGAGTATTCCAAATGTATTAGAAGATGCTCCACTTAAGGTTCAGGAAAAACTTGATGAATATAGAGTTAAGAAACCTTCATATTCTCTTGATGATGAAAAGACATTTGATGATGTGCAACAAGTTACATTAGATGCTTCTAAAGGTTGTAAAATTTATTATACAACAGATGGAACTGATCCAACTTTTGATAGTAAGGTATATAAAGAACCAATTCAATTAAATGAAGGGGATACAGTAGTTACTGCATTTGCAGCTAATAGTAAAAATATTCCCAGTAGAATTGTTTCAAGAACCTATAAGGTTAAATTCCCTATTACACCTGCACCGGCAGTTAGTCCTTCTACAGGTCAGTATAGTGTAGAAACTAATATTGAAATAGATGTTCCAAGTGGATATACGGCTTATTATACAACTGATGAAACAGATCCTACAGAGAACTCTACAAAATATGAAAAACCTTTTAAAATGCCTAAAGGAGAAACTATTGTAAAAGCTGTTCTTGTTTCAAAAGATGGCAGACTTAGTGATATTACAACAAGAAATTATACCTTAAATGAATAAAATTATAATTTGACCTTCATAGTTTTACTATGAAGGTTTTTCTATAAAGAGATTTAATTGTGGAAATTAAAATAAAGATTGGATTAAAACTATATAAGTAAACTCTATTTTATAGATATTTTTTATACTAGATATTTAAAGTTGAAAATATTCCGATTGTATATTTTCATAACAAAATAGATGAATTGTTGACATACAGAACAGTAATTTATCAAAGTTATGAATTTAACTTGCTTGTTGATTTTTCCTATGATATAATGAAAAATATATCAAACAAATAGTCATTTTTAGCGGATTGTACTGATAAATGTACAATTTTTTCATTGCTTAAATTACTGTGTTAAAGTAAAATTGTATTAACATTAAAACAAGGGAGGAAAGTGTTATGTATAAGATTGTTAAAGCCGAGAAATTGGCAGACAAGATTTACCTTATGGATGTGGTTGCACCTAGAGTTGCTACTCACTGTGAACCAGGTGAATTTGTCATTGTAAAAATGGATGAGAAAGGTGAAAGAGTACCACTCACTATTTGCAATTTTGATCGTGAAAAGGGAACTATTACTATAGTTTTCCAGACTATCGGTGCCTCTACAACTAGAATGGCTGAATTAAAAGAAGGCGATTCATTTATGGATATTGTAGGACCTCTTGGTAATCCTTCAGAATTTGTACATGAGGATTTAGAAGTACTCAAAAAGAAGAAAATGCTTTTTGTTGGTGGTGGAGTTGGGGCTGCACCAGTGTTACCTCAAGTTAAATGGTTACACGAACATGGTATTGACGTTGATGTAATTATTGGAGCTAAAAACAAAGAAATGCTTATTCTTGAGGATGAATTCAAGGCTGTATCAGGTAATTATTATCCATGTACTGATGATGGTAGTTACGGATGGAATGGAATGGTTACAACTAAAATCGAGGATTTAGTTTCACAAGGCATTAAGTATGATGAATGTGTTGCTATTGGACCTATGATTATGATGAAATTCTGTTGCCTTCTTACTAAGAAACTTGAGATTCCAACAATTGTTAGTATGAACCCTATCATGGTTGATGGAACTGGTATGTGTGGAGCATGTCGTCTTCATGTTGGAGATGAGATTAAATTCGCATGTGTTGATGGTCCAGAATTTGACGGACATCTTATCAATTTCGATGAAGCTATGAAGAGACAAGCTATTTATAAGACAGAAGAAGGTCGTAAAATGCTTGAGTTACAAGAGGGAGATACACATCATGGTGGATGTGGAGTTTGCGGAGGTGACAAATAATGGCAGATGTATTAAAAAGAATTCCTGTAAGAGAACAAGAACCAAAGGTTAGAGCAACTAATTTCGAAGAAGTTAGTTATGGATATAATAAAGAAGAAGCTATGGAAGAGGCTACACGTTGTATTAATTGTAAAAATGCAAAATGTATAGGTGGATGCCCGGTTTCAATTAACATTCCTGGATTTATTGAAGCGGTTAAAAATGGAGATTTTGAAAAGGCTTATGAAGTAATTGGAGAATCATCATCACTTCCAGCTGTATGTGGTCGTGTATGTCCACAAGAAACTCAATGTGAAGAAAGATGTATTAGAGGTCTTAAAGGTGATCCAGTTTCAATTGGTAAACTTGAAAGATTTGTTGCAGATTATGCTCTTGAAAACAATGTTATGCCAAAGAAAGCCGAAAAGCTTAATGGTAAAAAGGTTGCTGTAATAGGTGCCGGTCCTGCCGGATTATCTTGTGCCGGTGACCTTGCTAAATTAGGATATGATGTAACAGTATTTGAAGCTCTTCATAAACTTGGTGGTGTATTAGTTTACGGTATTCCTGAATTCCGTCTTCCTAAAGATAAGGTTGTTGCTAAGGAAATTGAAAAAGTTAAAGAATTAGGTGTTAAGTTTGAGACTGACGTTGTAATTGGTAAATCTACAACTATAGATCAATTAATTGACGATGAAGGTTTCCAAGCAGTATTTATTGGTTCTGGTGCCGGTCTTCCAATGTTTATGGGAATACCAGGAGAAACTGCTAATGGAGTATTCTCTGCAAATGAATTCCTTACAAGATCTAACTTAATGAAAGCTTTTGATGAAAGCTATGATACACCAATTAAACGTGGTAAAAAAGTTGCCGTTGTTGGTGGTGGTAACGTTGCAATGGATGCTGCCAGAACAGCTCTTCGTCTTGGAGCAGAAGTACATATTGTTTATAGAAGAAGTGAAGAAGAGTTACCTGCCAGAGTTGAAGAAGTTCACCATGCTAAAGAAGAAGGTATTATTTTTAATCTTCTTACTAATCCAACAGAGATTCTTGTTGATGATAAGGGTAATGTAACTGGAATGAAGGTTATTAAAATGGAACTTGGTGAGCCAGATGCATCTGGAAGAAGAAGACCTGTTGCAATTCCAGGATCTGAATTTGAAATTGAATGTGATACAGTTATTATGTCACTTGGAACTTCTCCAAACCCACTTATTGCATCAACAACGAAGAACCTTGATACAAATAAATGGAAATGTATAGTAGCAGAAGAGGATAATGGTCAAACATCAAAAGCAGGAGTATTTGCCGGTGGTGATGCTGTTACAGGAGCTGCAACAGTTATTTTAGCTATGGGTGCAGGACGTGCCGGAGCTAAAGGTATTGATGAATACCTAGCAGATAAATAAAAAAGATTAGATTATTATAAAGTGATTTCAAGAAGATTATCTTTTTGAAATCACTTTTTTGTGAGATTAGATATTATTTTAGCTTAATAAAATGTTCTTCTTGACCTTACATCTTTTTTGATATAAAGTTGTTACTATAGTCGCTTTGTGGAGGAAAACATGGATAAAAGGTTGAAGAAGTTTTTCTTGATTATAATTGTTTTAATTATTATTGGTTTGGGAATTTCCTTAATTGTTTTAGCGGATCTTGGACCGGATTCAATCAGTTTGTTATGTCAAGGTATTCATGAACATATGCCAGGTACTTTTGGAATTGCTACCCTTGCCTATAATGTGGCAATTATTTTAATTGCATTATTATTTGCAAAGAAATATCTTGGCGCAGGCACAGTATTATATGCTGTTTTAATAGGAGCTTTTATTGATTTATTTATGCTTATATGTAGACCTTTTGATATAGAGAACCAAAGTGTCTATATAAGATTTATGGTTTTTATATTAGGTCAATGTTTTTATTCATTGGGATTGTCATTACTTATTAAGCTTAATCTAGGTATGAATGCCTTAGATGCACTTATGACTAAATTAAGTGATTTAACTCATATACAATATATGTATTTTAGAGTTGCCGCAGATTTTTCTTACTGTGTTATAGGTTATCTTCTTGGAGGAACCTTTGGAGTAGGTACAGTTATTTCTGTATTATTTACCGGAACATTAGTAACATTTTTTGGAAAAGTTTTTAAGTGGGAAAAATTGATCAAATTAGAGGATTAAAATAATAGAATTAGGGGTTAGAAAAATGAGTTTTAATTATAGTGAAGAGTTTTTAGACAAGTTTTACAGTTTTTATGTTTATAGAGATTTTAAATATCCAGAGATAATGGAATATATTTATCATTTGCAAAATAATAGTCATGTACCTAAAAATTTGCAAATAAATTTCTTTTATTTTCTTTCAAAATTTGCTTTTGAAAATGATATTACAGGTAATATTTGGAAGAAATATTTAGTATATGAATTAGTTTTAAATGAAAATATTTTTTCTCTTTCTATGGAAGGCAGGAAAATAGAATATAATAAAGTTCCTAAATTTGTTTTAAAGGATTTAGGTATCTTTTTTGACTTATATAAATTAGATTTAAATAAAATTCATTTGGAAGGTGAAATACTAGAAAGCATTACAGATATGTCACTGGGTAATGAAATTATTTGCAATTATAATAAAAAAGAAGAGATTTTTGATGAGATTATTCTTAACTTAGATAATGCAAATGAACTAGAAGATTTTGTTAAAGAAATCATAGATATTTATGCAAATATCGGATGTGGTATTTTCAGCTTATACTCGGGTTTTCATATTGAGGATAAGAAATATATACCTATTTCAAATTTATCTAATATAACTTTTGATGATTTAATTGGTTATGATAGGCAAAAGGAGATACTTCAGTCGACAGTTTTAGGTTTGATTAATAGAACAAGTAATAATAACTGTCTTTTATATGGAGAAGCAGGAACTGGTAAATCCTCATCTATTAAGGCATTGCTTAATATGTATTACTCTAAGGGGCTTAGAATAATTGAGGTTGAAAAGGGAGATTATAGTATCATTAAGAAGGTTATATCGGAATGTAGCAAAAGAAACTACAGTTTTATAATCTTTTTGGATGATCTTTCTTTTGAAGAAAATGAAACTGACTATAAATCTCTAAAAGCTGTTATGGAAGGAAGTTTGGGAGAAAAACCTGATAATGTTGCTATTTATGCTACTTCAAATAGAAAACATCTTGTAAATGAAACTTTTAGAGATGATGAAATTCATGAAAATGAAACTATTCAAGAAAAACTTTCTTTATTTTCAAGATTTGGTGTAAATATTTATTTCGGAGATTTAGAGAAAAAAGAATATGATTCTATGCTTTTAGAAATGAGTAAAAAATCAGGTATTTCTGTAGATGAAAATAAAATCAAAACCATGGGTAATGCCTATGAATTATCTCATGGTGGAAGAAGTGGTAGAACTGCTAAGCAGTTTATAGATACTTTAAAAGAAAAGCTGAAAAATACTTCGAAATAGTGGTTGGTTTTAAAGAGGGTTAAGTACAAGAAAAATACAATTTAAATTCAAAATATTGATTGACAAAGTATAATCTATTAAGTAATATTTACATATGTTCATGTATTATATCTTACTGATGATTATTCTTATCATCTGTTTAATTCAAATTAGTATTTCGGATATTTCATCTACTTTAATTCCTAACAAGATTTTGATTATTATAGTTATAGTTGGATTTATGTTTTTATTTATCATGAAGAAAAATGTTTTACTTCACATGGGTATTTCTGTTTTATTTATTGGGTTTTTTATTATAATTAATTTAGTTAAGACTCATTCATTTGGATATGGAGATATTAAGCTAGTTGGGGGTTTATCATTATTTTTAAATCTGACTGATAACATATATTCCATATTTATATCTTTAGTTTTGGCTTTAGAATATATAGTTATATTTAAGTTAAAGAAAAAGGAAAGATTTTCATTTGGTCCTTTTATTGCTTTAGGTTATTTACCTTTTATAATAAAAGAGATATTTAGTCTTGACTTTTATTGAAAAATACAATATCATTATCTAGAACATATGTGCGAAAAGGAGAAATCATGGCAAAAGAAGATAAGTTAAAAGCCTTGGAAGAGGCTATCAAGCAAGTAGAAAAAGATTTTGGAAAAGGATCAATTATGAAATTAGGAGATCCTAAGGCTCATGTAAACGTTGAAGTAGTTCCAACAGGCTCATTAAACTTAGACTTAGCTTTAGGTTTAGGAGGACTTCCAAAGGGAAGAGTTGTTGAAATTTATGGACCTGAATCAAGTGGTAAAACTACATTAGCTCTTCATGTTATTGCTGAAGTTCAAAAACTTGGAGGAATAGCAGGTTTTATAGATGCGGAACATGCTCTTGATCCGGTATATGCTAAAAAGATTGGTGTGGATATTGATGAACTATATATTTCACAGCCAGATAGTGGTGACCAAGCCCTTGAAATTACAGAAACTATGGTTAGATCTGGAGCATTAGATATAATTGTTGTGGATTCAGTAGCTGCCCTTGTACCTAAGCAAGAGATTGAAGGAGATATGGGAGATACTCATGTAGGTTTACAGGCAAGACTTATGTCTCAAGCTCTTAGAAAACTTACACCTGTTATTAGTAAATCTAATTGTCTTGTTATTTTTATTAATCAACTTAGAGAAAAGGTTGGAGTAGTTTATGGTAACCCAGAAGTTACCACAGGTGGTAGAGCACTTAAGTTTTATTCTTCAATACGATTAGATATTAGAAAAACAGAAGTGCTTAAAGCTGGTGGAGAGATGATAGGTAACCACGTTAGAGTTAAAGTAGTTAAAAATAAAATAGCACCTCCGTTTAAAGAGGCAGAATTTGATATTATGTTTGGTGAAGGTATATCTAAAGAAGGCGATATTCTTGATTTGGCTACTAAATTCGACTTTGTAAGTAAGAGCGGGGCTTGGTATGCTTATGAAGGAGATAAGATTGGTCAAGGAAGAGAAAATGCTAAAAAATTCTTAAAAGATAATCCTGATATAGCTAATGTTCTTGAGAAAAAGGTTAGAGAAGAATTTGCTAGACAGACAGATGCTACTAAAGATGAAGTAGTGGCTTCTCCGGTTGAAGAGGATGATAAATAATATTTGAAAATAAGGGATAATATGTTAGTAATAGAAATAAAAAATACTTCGAAAAATAAATACAAAGTTGTTTTAGAAGATGGAATGACAATTCCAATGTACAAGAGTGAATTAGAAAAGTATAAGGTTTCTCTTGAAAAGGATTTTCCCTCTGAAGAAATTCAAAGGTTTTATAAAGAAGTCTTATATAAACGTGGGAAGCTACGTGTTATGCATCTTCTAGAAAAGAGCCAAAGAACAGAAAAGGAACTAAGAGATAAACTTAAATCCTCATATTACCCCCAAGATGTTATAGATGTGGCTATTGATTATGTAAAGTCATTTCACTATGTTGATGACGAACAGTACGCTAGAAATCTAATAGAATATCTTTCAAATAAAATAAGTAAGAGAGATATAATTCTAAAATTACGAACCAAGGGTGTTTCATCAGATATAATTGAAAACACCATAGATAAATACTATAAAGATGAAAATACTGATGAACTTATTTTGAAAATTATATCTAAAAGAAAGTATGATAAAGAAACAGCAACTAACGAAGAAAAACAAAAGATATATAGATATTTAAGTTCAAAAGGTTTTTCATATTATGATTTTCAAAATTACATTTAAAAAGGAGGAGTCAAATGGAGTATCAAATTAATGGAGGCACATTACCGGTAGTAATTTGTAATGTAAAAAATGGGGAAACCATGATTACTGAAGGTGGTGGAATGTCATGGATGTCACCTAACATGGTTATGGAGACTAGCACTAATGGTGGAATTGGTAAAGCTTTCGGCAGAATGTTTTCCGGAGAATCTATTTTTCAGAATAATTACACTGCCAATGGAGACGGAATGATTGCATTTGCATCTAGTTTTCCCGGAGAGATAAAACCTTTTGAAATTGGTAATGGTCCGGATATCGTTCTTCAAAAAAGTGCATTTCTTGCCAGTGAATCTACTGTTAATCTTTCAGTTTTCTTTAATAAGAAAATCGCAGGAGGATTGTTTGGTGGTGAAGGCTTTATTATGCAGAAATTAAGTGGAAAAGGAATTGCCTTTGCAGAATTTGATGGCAATATAACAGAATATGAATTAGGTGCCGGTCAGCAAATCGTTGTAGATACAGCTCATCTTGCCGGTATGACTGCCACATGTACACTTGATGTTCAGATGGTAAAAGGCGTTAAGAATATGTTCTTTGGTGGTGAGGGACTTTTCAACACTGTTATAACAGGTCCGGGACATGTTTGGCTTCAATCTATGCCAATTGCCAATGTTGCTGGAATTATTTCAAGATATATACCAGGAAAATCAAGTTAATATAAATGTTAAGTCATTTTTTATAAGCTTAATTATTTTAATAAGCGGTATTAAAAGTTTTTTCCTAAATGTGTTACAAAAATATATATTTTTTAGTGGGACATATTTTTACTTTCGATTAATGTAATTTGTTTTATAATAATTATGGGCGAACCAAATGGCTCGCCCATAAAAATAATAGTAGATGAATTTTTAATAAATATATTTTGCATTAACAAAATTGATAGAACATATATATTCTATCATAAGAAGTTTGCTTCTCATAATTTACATATAAAATTGCTCATATTAGCATAAATAATATAGTGTTAAATATTATAACTTTATTCCTTTAAACAAATCTCCTAATGAAGTACTTATATCTTCACTTTCTGGAATTTCTACATCTATATCAACAGGTTCTTCTTCTTTTATTTCTTCTAAAGCTTTTATACTAAGGCTAATCTTACCTTCTTTAATCCCAATAACCTTAACTTTTACTTCATCTCCAACATTTAAAACAACTTTTGGATGTTTAATTCTTGTATGTGATATTTCAGAGATATGTACAAGACCTGAAAGTCCATTTTCTAATCTAATGAAAGCACCGTAATCTTTTAAGCTTTCAACAGTTCCCTTTAAAACAGAACCTATTTTAACATCTTCAATTTTTTTCTTTAATTCTTTTTTTTCTTGTTCCTTTAATATTTCTCTAGCTGAGAGAACAAGTCTATTATTTCTCTGATCTGCTTCAATAACGATTACATCCATTTCACTTAGAAGATATTGATCTAAATCTTCAACATAGGATAGTGATAGGCGAGAAGCTGGTATAAATCCACGAATTCCTTCAACCTCTGCGATTACACCGCCTCCAACAATTCCTGATATAGTTACATGAAGTACAGTTTTCTCTTCTAAGTATCTCTTTACAATATTCCATGGATTAGCATCATCTAAATGATCAATATAATCTTCCATAGTTTCTACGTGTTCTTTAATTTCTTCACTCATATGTGTTCTCCTCTCTTAAAATCCATTAAAAGTATACCATAAAATATAATAAAGTCAAAAAACAATTCGATTGTTTATTTTTAGAAAGGATGTGATTTACCTGTTATTATTTAAAACTAGCTATAAAAATAGAAAACCTATTATTATATTATTTGCATTAATAATTGGAGTATGGCTTTTTTCATATCCTTCAAATTTGAAGGGTGTATTTGCAAATGAAAAAGAAAATAATCTTATTCCGGGTTTAAATGATTTGTCAACAGCAAATAATGAAATTATTGATGCAACGTATATAAATAAAGGATATATTTATGAAAGTTTAAAAGTTAAATTACCCAATATTAATTCTAGAGAAAGTACCTTAGAACAGAGAAAAGAATGGATAAGTATTAATAGGAAAAAGCTTTCAGAAGCCATGTGGAATGAGAATTATTATATTTTAAGAGAATGGTCTGATACTCATTCTGATGGAGCTTTGTCTGGAATTCCTATGTATATGTATGATAATTCAATGCTATCACCTGATATAGAAAATGCAAGAGAAGTAGAACTAACTAAACAGAATTTATTACTTAAAAGAAGCCTCTTACTTAAAGCATCTAATAGTAACTTAGCGACTTATCCATCTATTTTTTCAAAAGAAGGTAAATATAATTATTGGGATTCATCATATTATCCTAGTTTTCGCTTTGCAAGATATTCCGGTGGAGGGGTAAGTTATAACGGTGAATATGCTTCTACCTATAGTATATATTATCCTAATAGTGATGGTAGTTTGTCTGATACTCAGGTTTACTGTGGAGAACATAATGAAAATACGGTATATGGAAATCAAGTAACCTTAGTTGATAAGGATATAGGTGATACAAGCGGCTTTTCTTATGATACAGTTAGTATGACTAAGACAAATTGCATTAGGTTAAGAAAATTAATGTGGTATGGTTTTCATAGTAAGGCTACTTTAGAAGCTGATCCTGCTAGATTTAATAAATTGCCTAAATTATCAGGATATGGTTACACAGATGATCCCTATGAATGGGGAGGATGTTTTGTTAGGTTTTCCCTTATGATTTCTTATTTGCGAAGTAATTGTAGTGAAAATTCATCTTTTAAATCTTACTATGATAATACTGCCATACCTGTTTTAGATACCCTAGATAATCCTCCGGAAACTTTTAAAGTATTGGCATTTGCAGATAAGGAAAAACCTGAAACTCAAACTGTTTTTGTGGGAATGACAATTCCAAAGTCAACAGGTAAAATTATTATTAAAAAATCTTCTTCAAATAAAGAAATAACTGAAGGCAATTCTTGTTATTCAATAAAAGGAGCAATCTATACTTTATATGAAAACGAAAATTGTACTGATGTTGCAAAAGATATAAATGGTAATAATTCTATTTTAACTACAGATGAAGTTGGAAGCACAAATACTTTGACATTACCAATTGGTGTATATTGGGCAAAGGAAACTAAAGCCAGTAAAGGATATAAGATTGACAAAGCCTCTTATAAAGTTCAGATAACAAGAGATGAAACATATACACTTAAAGTAAAAGAAGTGCCTTTAACAGACATATTAGAAAGTATATTTGTAAAAGAAGATAGTTTAGGTAAAATACAAGGAAATGGAAAATTAGCAGAAGGTGAATATAAGGTAAGTTATTATGATGGATATTACAATCAAAAAAATATTCCAGAAAAAAGTAAAAAAACATGGATAGTAAAAACATTTTCTGATGAAGATGGTAAAGTCAAAGTAAAACTAAATGATAAGACTAAAATAAAAGGTGATGAATTATATTATTTGGAAGATAATAAAACTACTACATTGCCTTTAGGTACTATGGTTATTAAAGAGAACAAAGCACCTTTAGGATATTTACTGAAAGATAAAGAAGGTAATGACCCCACATTTGCAGCCCAGCTTATTCAAACAGATAATATTTGCAAATGGGAAAGCTCATCTCATAATCCAGAGTATTCCGTTGGGAATAAAGACACTTTATTATTTGGAAATGATAAAATAATAAGAGGTGGTGTTCGTATTGAGAAAAAAGACTTAGATTTGGATAAATTGGGAATGAATGGTACCCAAGGAAATGGAAAGTTAGAAGATATACAATTCGAAATTGTTAGTAGATGTGATAATTTGGTTTTCTATGATAATAATGATAACGGGCTTATTGAAGATAATGAGTGGCATAAAAAAGGTGAAGTATGTGCTGTTATTAAAACAGTTAAATCAAAGGAAATTGATGCTGAAGGGAAAAGTTCATATTTTGCTTCAACCAATTCTTTAGGACTTCCATATGGAGAGTATAGTATAAGAGAAAGTAAGTCTAGTCCATCTTATTTACATAGTGATAAGAAGGAAAGAATATTTAGAATTGGATATATTGATAAGCCAGATGGCAATAGTGATTTGGAAGATGGGGCTATTGTTACTTCTGATATAGAAGGTAAATCATTTTTAAATGAGGGTTCATGGAAAAATAAAGTTATAAAAGGTGGAGTTCAAGTAGTAAAAGAAGATTTAGAATTAGATAAAAGTGAAGGTATAGGAGGTAATAATTTATCTGGAATAAAATTTGAAATTAAGAATAAGTCTTTATCTGATGTATGGATAGATGAAAATTTGGATGAAAAGATTACCAAGGATGAAGTAATTAAACCGGGATTTATTTGCAAAACAATATATTCTCACTGGAATGATAAGGTTAAAAAATATACTGCAGAGACTTTAGAGAAAGAATTACCCTTTGGAACATATGAAATTAAAGAAGTGAATTCTAATGAAGAATATTTACTGACAGATAAATCACCTAAATTATTTGAAATAAAGGAAGATGGTAAAATAGTAACGGAACATATAGTAGATAATAAGAATGAAAATTTAGTCTTTAAAAATCAAGTGAAAAGAGGAGATATACATTTTGTAAAAATCGGAGATGGCAATTCAAAGAGAATGAGGGTACCATTTAAAATTACTAATTTAAAAACTAATGAAAGCCATCTAATTACTACTGATGAAAATGGGGAATTTTATTCTAAAGAGGAATTATATAAGGATGATTATCAGAACAAAGAGGACAATAGTATAGAAAAAGAGAATGAAGATGTTAGTGTAAAACAATCAAGAAATACTAATGAAAATGATGCTTTTCTAAAAGAAGAAACCATTGAAATGTCAAAATGTAAAAAGGATACCATGTTATGGTTTGGAGATGGAGAGTTTGGTGGCAGATCTACATTAAAAGATGATTTAGGGGCACTGCCGTATGGAAAATATAGTTTAACTGAATTAAGGAGTGATACTAATATGGGATATAAGCTTCAAGAATTCACTTTTGACGTATATAGAAATAACCATGTTATCAATTTAGGAACAATAACTGATGACCTTGAAAATACATATTTAGAAGATAAAAGAACTAGTACAGAAGAAAAAACTGATATAGAAGAAAAAAATACTATTGAAGAAAGAACTGTTACTAGCATTAATGAGAAAAAAGAAGTACCTAAGATTAAGAAAAGGACAGCTAAGATTAAGAAAACTAATAAAATTAAAAAGTTAAAGTTAAAGGTGAAGACAGGTGATAAAAATAACGTAAAGTTGTATTTGTTTATGTCCATAGTTACACTTTGTATAATCTTGATTGTTAGTAGGAAAACTGATAAAATTAGTTAAATTTTAAAGAGTAATAAAAAATGATATATAGAAAATTAACTCAAGTATCTGAATAAATAAGTTGTAAAGACATTTTTTTAAAGGAAGTTTTTTGTAAGCTAATTGATGAAAAATATTTGGTTTTGAGTTCTTAAATTTTTTTAGCATTTAAAGTCCCAAGAAAGGTTGTGTATTTATGGAAAAAGAGAAGATTTACGTTGTTGGACATAAAAATCCAGATACTGATTCAATTTGTTCAGCAATTGCCTATGCAAATCTTATGAAAAAGGTAACTGGACAGCATTATGTTCCACGTAGAGCGGGAAAATTAAACGATGAGACTTTATTTGTTTTAGATAAATTTAAAGTTGAAGAACCCTCATATCTATCTAGTGTTAAGCTTCAGGTAAAGGATATGGATATAAGACATATTGAGGGAGTAAGTCCTGATATATCCATAAAAGATACATGGGAAATAATGAAAAGAGATAGTATTAAAACATTACCGGTCCTTGAAGATGGGGAATTGGCAGGTGTAATTTCTACTGGTGACATAGCTAAATCCTATATGGATGTATATGATAATGAAATCATAGCTAAGGCTAAGACAAGCTTTAGAAATGTGTTAAATACATTAAATGGAACTCTTTTGGCTGGAAATGATCATGCTCATATTACAAAAGGGAAAACAGTTATTGGTGCATCAGATAAAGAAGCTATGGAAAACTTTATTTTTAAGGATGATATTGTAATAACTGGAGATAGATATGTATCTAAAAAATATGCATTAGATGTAGATGCTTCGTGTATTGTTATTTGCAGAAATGGAACTATGGATAGTGACTTATTAGAAAGAGCAAATGAGCAGCAGATAACTGTTATTTCTACACCTTATGATACATTTACAGTAGCTAGATTAATTAATCAAAGTATTCCAATAAAATACTTTATGTCTGATCATGCACTAGTTACCTTTGATACAAATGAATTCATTGATGATATAAAAGAAAAAATTACAAAAAATAAATATAGAGATTTCCCTGTATTAAATCGTAGAGGTCAATTTGAAGGCTTTATTTCTAGAAGAAGACTTCTTGCTGTAAATAAAAAGAAGGTTGTTTTAGTTGACCACAATGAAAAATCTCAAGCTGTAGATGGAATTGAAGAAGCAGACATAGTCGGCATTGTAGACCATCATAGAATAGGTAGAATTGAAACTACATTACCGGTATTCTTTAGAAATCAACCACTAGGTTCAACCTGTACTATAATAAGCTTAATGTATGAAGAACAAGGTATAGCTTTTGACAAAACAATTGCGGGACTTTTATGCTGTGCAATAATATCAGACACTTTAATGTTTAGATCTCCAACAAGTACAGAGATTGATGAAATACAATGTAAAAAATTAGCTAAAATTGCAGAATTAGATATAGAAAAAACAGCTATTTCAATGTTTAAAGCCGGAAGTAATTTTAGCGGTAAATCTCCAAAAGAAGTTTTCCTTCAAGACTTTAAGAAATTCACTGTTAATGACATAACATTTGGTATTGGACAAATAAATGTTATGAGCAATGAAGAACTAATAGAAGCTAAAGAATTAGTACAGCCTTATCTTAAACAAGGAATAGTTGATAACAGTTTGCAGATGATTTATTTTATGATTACAGATATATTTGAAGAATCTAGTGAACTATTATGTGAAGGTGAAAATGCAAGAGAAATAGCTTTAGATGCTTTTGATTTACCGGAAGATACTGGAGATATAATACTTAAGCAAGTTGTTTCTCGTAAAAAGCAATTAGTGCCAGCTTTAGTTGGAGCTATTGAACAGTAAGGAAGATTAAATGGATTTGTTTGAATATTCAGCTGAAAAAAATAAAAAAAATGATTCTCCACTTGCAATGCGTATGCGACCAAGAAACCTAGAAGAAGTCATAGGTCAAGAGCATATTCTTGGTAAGGATAAATTACTCTCTAGAATGATTAGAGCAGATAAATTAAGTTCTATTATCTTTTTTGGACCGCCGGGAACAGGAAAAACTACCCTTGCAAGAGTAATAGCAAATACAACAAAAGGGGATTTCGTATCTATTAATGCTAATACATCCGGCAAAAAAGATATGGAGAAAATTGTTGAAAGTGCCAAAGAAAATATTGGTATGTATAGTAGGAAAACTATACTTTTTATTGATGAGATTCATAGATTTAATAAAAGTCAGCAAGATTTTCTTTTGCCCTTTGTTGAAGATGGAACAGTTATTCTTATAGGAGCAACAACAGAGAATCCATATTTTGAAGTGAATAGAGCCCTTCTGTCTCGTTCTGTTATATTTGAATTAAAATTGCTTACTAAGGCTAATATAAAAGAAATAATATTAAATACACTTAAAGATAAGGAAAGAGGTTTAGGAAATCTAAGCATAAAACTAGATGAAGATGCTTTGGATTTCCTTGCTGATATGTCAAGTGGTGATGGTAGACGTGCCATTAATGCATTAGAACTTGCAGCCCTTACAACCACTCCAGACGAAGAAGGCATCATTCATATTACTACTTCAGTTGCCAGTGAATCAATTCAAAGAAGAGTTTTATCTTACGACAAAGATGGTGATAACCATTATGATGTAATTTCAGCCTTTATAAAAAGCATGAGAGGTTCAGATCCTGATGCAGCAGTTTTTTATCTTGCTAAAATGTTAAAAGCAGGAGAAGATATTAAATTTATCTCCAGAAGAATAATGATATGTGCATCAGAAGATGTAGGTAATGCAGATCCACAGGCTCTTCAAGTTGCAGTAAGTGCTGCCCTTGCTATTGAAAGAGTTGGCATGCCAGAAGCTTCAATTATTCTATCTCATGCAGCAACATATGTAGCTTTAGCACCTAAAAGCAATTCGTCATACCTTGCAATAGATAAAGCTATGGGTATGGTTGATAAACTAGATACTACTGTTCCCTCATACCTTCGAGATGCTCATTATGATGGACATGAAAAGCTAGATAGAGGAGTGGGGTACAAATACGCTCATAATTATCCTCATCATTATGTAAAGCAGCAGTACTTGCCTGACGAGATTAAAGATGAAACCTTTTATAATCTAGGGGCTGAAGGATACGAGAATGAAATTAAAAAGCATCTTAATGAAATAGGTGCCCACAAGGGAAATGAAGATAAAAATTAAGTTTCGAGAAGTATGTTGATATAATATTAAAGTATATTAAGAAGCCGAAAAATGCATTAGCAATATTTCGTTATAACGACTACGATGCCGGAGCTTCCGTCCGTGTCTTCGCGTAGCGAGTTTCGTATAGGAAGCTCCCTACTTGGCGAGTGGGAGTTATAGAAATATTGCGAGCATTGTAGGCTTCTTATATACTTTAAAAATAAAATATACACAAAAAATATCTTGTAATAGTGATGCTTTTATGTTAAAGTATTTGAGTTGTAAATAATCACATAGGAAAACATTTGGTGGGTTAATCCTTAACATTAGTTTCCTATGAAAGAAAAACCAAATGGAGGTAAATAACATGAGCGTTATTTCAATGAAACAATTATTAGAAGCAGGTGTTCACTTTGGACATCAAACAAGAAGATGGAACCCTAAAATGGCACCATATATCTTTGTAGAAAGAAACGGTATTTATATTATCGATCTTCAAAAAACTGTTGGCTTAATCGACGATGCATATAAAGCAATCTCTGATGTTGTAGCTGAGGGTGGTAAAATTCTTTTTGTTGGAACAAAAAAACAAGCTAAAGATACAATCAAAGCTGAAGCTGAAAGATGTGGTATGTACTACGTTGATGAAAGATGGCTTGGTGGTATGCTTACTAACTTTAAAACAATTAAAAGCCGTGTAAATCGTCTTAAAGAAATTGAAGCTATGGCAACTGACGGAACTTTCGAAGTTCTTCCTAAGAAAGAAGTTATTGGACTTAAGAAAGAATGGGAAAAACTTGAAAAGAACCTTGGCGGAATTAAAGATATGAATTCTTTACCAGATGCAATCTTTATCGTTGATCCTAAAAAAGAGAACATTTGCGTACAAGAAGCACATACATTAGGTATTCCACTTTTAGGAATTGCTGATACTAACTGTGATCCAGAAGATTTAGATTATGTAATCCCAGGAAATGATGATGCAATTCGTGCTGTTAAACTTATTGTTTCTAAAATGGCAGATGCTGTTATTGAAGCTAACCAAGGACAAACAGGTGATGACTATGAAGTAACTGATGAAGATGTTGCAGTAGATGCAGAAATCGAAGCAGAATAATAGTTGACTATTAATACATATAATATTTGCAGATTAAATTTGCAATAATCAAAATATTGGAGGAAATTTATATGGCAGCAATTACCGCTAGTTTAGTTAAAGAATTAAGAGAAATTACAGGCGCAGGAATGATGGATTGCAAGAAAGCTCTTCAAGAAACAGATGGAAATATTGAAGAAGCTATCGAATATCTTAGAATAAACGGACAAGCTAAAGCTGAGAAAAAAGCATCAAGAATTGCAGCTGAAGGTCTTGTAATGGCTGATGTTGAAAATGATAAGAGTGCAGCTATTGTTGAAGTTAACTCAGAAACTGACTTCGTTGCTAAAAATGCTGAATTCCAACAATTTGTAAAATGTGTTGCTAAACAAGCACTTAATACTTCTTGTGGAACTGTAGATGCTCTTTTAGGAGAGGCTTGGAATGATGATCCTTCTAAGACTGTTCAAGAAGCATTAGTAGAGAAAATTGCTACTATTGGTGAAAAGATTGATATTAGAAGATTTGCTCAGATTAAAACTGATGGTTGTGTAGTTTCTTATATTCATGGTGGCGGACGTATTGGTGTACTTGTTGCAGCTGATACTGATGTAGTTAATGATGAAATCAGAACTATGTTAAAGAATATAGCTATGCAAGTTGCAGCTATGTCACCAAAATATATTTCTGATGCAGATGTTGATTCTGAATATCTTGCACATGAAAAGAGTATTCTTTTCGAGCAAGCTAAAGCTGAAAATGCTGAATTACCAGAAAAGAAACAAAAACCAGAGCATATCATTGAAAAAATGGTTGATGGACGTCTTAAGAAAGAACTTAAAGAAGTATGCCTTATGGATCAAGTTTATGTTCAAAACACAGATTTATCTGTTGGTCAATATGTAGATATTACATCTAAAGATAATAATGCAAATCTTAAAATCACTGAATTCATTCGTTTTGAAACAGGCGAAGGAATTGAGAAAAAACAAGAAGATTTTGCAGCTGAAGTTGCAGCTCAATTATCTAAGTAAAAGATATTAAATAAAGTGAATTTATCTAGATAAAATTTAAATATTTTATCATAATTGTTAGATAAAAACGATTTTTTTAGCTCAAAACCAAAGGTTTTGAGCTAATTTTTTGAAAAAATATAATACATTATATAAAATCCTAAAATATTCAAGAAAAATTCTTTGATTTTTTTGAATAACTACAGTGAGTATTTTAACTGAGTTAAAAAAAGAATAAGGTTTAAAAATATCCTTTTTTTAGAGGAAGTATAAACAAATATAAGAGATTATTTTATAAAAGTTTTTATTGCTAATTGAATAAAACTATAATATAATTCATTTGTATATCCCCTAAAAGATATTTAGGGGATTTCTAATATGTATATTCTAGGGGGATTTATGAGTTGGCAAAAAAATTAATTGATCTTGTTAATATTTCTAAATCATATGGAGAGAACTTAGTATTAGATGATTTAAATCTTTATGTTAAAGAAAATGAATTTATTACTTTGTTAGGTCCAAGTGGTTGTGGTAAGACGACACTTTTACGTATTATTGGAGGTTTTGAATCCCCAAATACTGGAAGTGTTATTTTTGATGGAAAAGATATTACTAATTTAGCTCCAAATAAAAGACAGTTAAATACTGTTTTTCAAAACTATGGTTTATTTAATCATATGTCTATTGCTGAAAATATTGCTTTTCCTTTAAAGATTAAGAAGAAATCTAAGTCTTATATAGAAGATAAGGTTAAATATGCTTTAAAGCTTGTAAATTTGGATGGATTTGAAACTCGTACTGTTGATTCACTAAGTGGTGGTCAAAAGCAACGTATTGCCATAGCTCGTGGCATTGTAAGTGAACCTAAGGTATTACTACTGGACGAACCTTTAGGTGCCTTAGATTTAAAATTAAGACAAGATATGCAGTATGAGCTTATTAGATTAAAAAATGAACTTGGAATTACCTTTATTTATGTTACCCATGATCAAGAAGAGGCTCTTACAATGTCTGATAAAATCGTTGTAATGAATCAAGGATATATCCAGCAAATTGGAACACCAGAAGATATATATAATGAGCCTCAAAATGCTTTTGTGGCTGATTTCATTGGAGATAGTAATATATTCCCGGCAGTAATGGTACATGATAAACTGGTTAAAATTTTAGGAGCAGAATTTGAATGTGTTGATGTGGGATTTGGAGTAAATAAGCCTGTTGATGCAGTTATACGTCCTGAAGACATTGATTTAGTTCCCGTTGGTACAGGAATACTAGATGGAGTGGTAACCCATATTATATTTAAAGGGGTTCACTATGAAATGGAAGTTACTGCAAATGGATATAAATGGTTAGTTCATAGTACGGATATGTTTCCGGTAGGCTCAGAAGTTGGAATTTATGTTAAGCCCTTTGAGATACAGATAATGAAAAAACCAGAATCTGAAGATGAGGAGGCTATAGTAATTGACGAATAAACATTCTTTAAAAAAGCTATTAGCCGGACCTTATTTAGTATGGGCAGTAGCATTTATTATTATCCCTTTAATTATGATAATGTATTATGGTTTAACTACAGAAAAAGGTCATTTTACATTTGCAAATATAGCAACTATTACAACTCCTGATAATTTAAAAGCGTTAGGACTTGCCTTGTTGCTGTCAATTATCAGTACTTTGATTTGTTTAATTTTGGCATATCCCCTTGGGATGATTTTATCAAATTCTAATATAAATAGTTCAAGCTTTATGATTATACTATTTATTCTTCCTATGTGGATGAATTTTCTTCTAAGAACTATTGCATGGCAAAGCCTTTTGGAAAAAAATGGAGTAATTAATTCAGTTTTATCTTTACTGCATTTGCCAAGATTTGAAATGATAAATACCCCGGGAGCAATCATTGTAGGTATGGTATATAATTTTCTGCCATTTATGATTTTACCTTTGTATAACGTTCTTTCGAAAATCGATAAGGATGTTATTAATGCTGCCAGAGATTTAGGTGCAAATGGGTTTCAGACTTTTCATAGAATTATCTTACCATTGTCAGTTCCGGGAATTATAAGCGGTATTACAATGGTTTTTGTACCGTCACTTACAACATTTGTAATTTCTGATATTTTAGGTGGTAGTAAAATACTTCTAATTGGCAATGTAATTGATCAAGAATTTGTTCAGAGTAGCAATTGGCATGTTGGTTCAGGATTATCTCTTATTTTGATGATTTTTATTTTAATAAGCATGGCTATGATTGCTAAGTATGATAAAGAAGGAGAGGGGTCAGCGTTTTAATGAAAAAGTTTATTTCGAAAATATATTTAGCCCTTATAATAATTCTTCTTTATGCTCCAATATTAACTTTAGTTGTTTTATCTTTTAATTCATCTAAAACTAGAGCTAAGTGGGGAGGAATTACCGGCAAATGGTATGTAAGCCTATTCCATGATGATGGAATAATGAATGCACTATATACAACATTAGTTATAGCTCTTTTATCTGCTGTTATTGCAACAGTTATCGGCACAGCAGCTGCAATCGGTATATCCGCATATAGACAGAGAACTAAAAGTATTTTTATGGGTGTAACTAATATTCCTATGTTAAATGCAGATATTGTAACAGGTATTTCTTTAATGTTACTTTTTATTGCCTTTAAATTTACTTTAGGTTTTAAAACTATTTTACTTGCACATATTACATTTAATATTCCCTATGTAATACTTAGTGTAGCACCGAAACTTAAGCAGACAAATAAAAGTACTTATGAAGCTGCTTTAGATCTCGGGGCTTCACCTATCTACGCTTTTTTTAAAGTTGTATTTCCGGATATATTACCAGGCGTAATATCAGGATTTTTCCTTGCTATTACAATGTCTTTAGATGATTTTATTATTACTCACTTTACTAAGGGCCCAGGGGTAGATACCTTGTCTACAAAGATTTATAGTGAGGTAAGAAAAGGTATAAAGCCTGAGATGTACGCTTTATCTACCATTATGTTTTTAACTGTATTCATATTACTTATTTTAATAAATACAAATCCTAAGGAAAACAAAAAAACTGAACATATAATTAATTCTAAAGCTAGAAAAGTATCTAAATTAATTATGCATAGACTTATTCCTGCAACAATGGTGGTAGTTATTATTATTGGTGGATTTGTTTATTCTAAAACTAATAAAACAGTAGACAGTAAAAAACAACTTATAGTATATAATTGGGGAGAATATATTGATCCTAAAGTTTTGACCATGTTTGAAAAAGAAACAGGAATTAATGTAGTTTATGAGGAATTTGAAACAAATGAAATAATGTATCCTAAAATCAGTTCTGGTGCAATTTCATATGATGTGGTATGTCCTTCAGATTATATGATTCAAAGAATGATTAAAAATAATTTGCTATCTAAGATTGATTTTGATAAAGTTCCAAATATAAAACATATTGGCAGTCAGTATATGAAACAATCAAGACAATTTGATCCGACTAATGAATATTCGGTTCCATACTGTTGGGGAACTGTAGGAATTTTATATAATAAAAAGATGGTTAAAGAAAAGGTGGATAGCTGGAATATTCTATGGAATAAAAAATATAAAGATAATATTCTTATGCAAGATAGTGTTAGGGACTCATTTGCAGTTGCATTAAAATCTCTTGGATATTCTCTTAATTCCGCAGATTTAGATGAATTAAATGCAGCTAAAAATAAATTAATTAAACAAAAGCCTCTTGTTCAAGCTTATGTAATTGACCAGGTGAGAGATAAGATGATAGGAAATGAAGCAGCCCTTGGAGTTATTTATTCCGGTGAAGCGATTTATACTCAGAAAGAAAACCCAAATCTTGAATATGTTATTCCGAAAGAAGGATCTAATGTTTGGATAGATTCATGGGTTATTCCTAAGAATGCAAAACATAAGGAGAATGCGGAAAAGTTCATTAATTTCTTATGCAGACCGGATATTGCTCTATTAAATTTTGAATATATAACATATTCCACTCCAAATGTTGATGCTGCTAAATTAATAAAGGATCCGGATATTCGAAATAGTAAAACAGCTTTTCCAGATCCAAAAGATTTAGATAGATGTGAAACCTTCAAATATTTAGGAACTAAGTATGATAGGATTTATAATGAACTGTGGAGAGAAGTGAAGTCTAAGTAAAAAACTAGAGTTAGTTGATATATTTCTTTGAAAGTTAATAAAAACTTGATCGCTCTAACTTGTTTTAAATCAAAAGACTTAAATAAAAAATGGAACAAATAGTTACTTTACATTAAATGTTTTAGTAAGTATTTTGTTCCATTTTTTGGATTTATTATAAAACTTGAAAAATATAAATTTAAGTTTGCTAATTAAAGTTTAGGAATAAACTTTTTTTATGTTAGTAAGTTTAGCTGACATATTCTGGAACAACATATCAACTAATGAAACAGCAACCATACTTTCAACTACGACTACAGCTCTTGGTACGATGCAAATGTCATGGCGACCTTTTATTTCTAAAGAAATAGGGTTGCCATTTTTATCTACTGTATTCTGTGGCAAGTTAATTGATGGTGTTGGTTTAATGGCAACACGGATTTTTAGTTGGTTTCCATTGCTCATGCCTCCAAGAATTCCACCGCTGTGATTGGTTTCGGTAGTTATTTGCCCATTTTTATTTATGAAATCATCATTGTTGTAACTTCCTAAGTTAGTAGTAGAGGTAAAACCATCACCAATTTCAACGCCCTTCACAGCACCGATAGACATTATAGCGTGGGATAAAACGGCGTCTAATTTATTAAATACAGGTTCTCCAAGTCCTGCAGGTAAGCCATCTACATCACACCAAATTGTTCCTCCAAGAGAATCTCCCTTTTTTCGTATTTCATCTATTAGTTTTAAGGCTCTATTTGCATCCTCATTGCTTGGAAAATATAGCTCATTTTCAAATATTTCTTCTTTATGATAATTTCCTTTTCTAAGGTTTATATTGCCTATTGAAGCAGTAAATGTTGTAATATCAATGTTTAATTCTTTTAAGATTAGAGAAGCAACAGCTCCTGCCATAACTCTTGCTACAGTTTCACGTCCGGAACTTCTGCCACCGCCTCGAAAGTCTCGTAAACCGTATTTTTCTTCAAAGGTAAAATCAGCATGTCCCGGTCTAAAAGTATCTTTTATATTTTTATAATCATTAGACTTGGTATTGTTATTTTCAACATACATGAAAATAGGAGTTCCGATAGTAATATTATTAAATACACCAGAACTAACAAAAACAGTATCATTTTCTACTCTTGTTGTAGAAGATTTCCCTTTTGGTTTACGTCTGTTTACATATTTTTGAATAAAATCCATATCAAAATTAAGCCCACTTGGACAACCATCTATTATAACTCCAATTTTATCTCCATGGGATTCTCCAAAAGTAGTAATTTTAAATTGTGTTCCAAAACTTGAACCTGCCATTATGCCTCCTAAGATTATTCTTCTTTTAATAACCAAATTTTAACAGATTTAGTAATTAAATACTATACTTTTTCTTATGAATTATGTATAATAAATAGGCATGTTTACAATTTTGAAGAGTAAATACTAAAATAAAGGGTTTACCAAATCTTAACATATGAGGTATTGAATAAAAAACCAAAATGTTGTATTATGTGAGATGTCGGTACATTTTTATAAAAAATATAGATTTATATATGATAATCACTAGGTTTTCCTAATTCAAGAAAGGTTGCGTTTCGTTGTTTAATAAAAATAAGAAAAATAATTCACCAGAAAAAGAAATTGAAAATAATAATTTTGAGTTAACTCAAGATGAAGATATTAATCTAGTATCAGAAGAAGATATTTCAGAAGAAGATGAGAATATTGCTTCTGAAGAAACTACTTTAATTGATAATCAAGAAGATGAATTATCGAAAAAAATCGAAGAACAGACTGTGGAAGAAGTTTCTGAAGCATCTCTTTTTAATGAGGAAAGCTTAAATGAAAAAGCTGAACATAATTATTCTGATGAGGAAAAGTATGATGAAATACTTGATGATGAGGAAGATGAAGAGAAATCAACTGGGCTAATCGAAGCTGAAAAAGCATATAAAAAACATAAAAGAAATAAAACCCTTATAAAGGTATTTAGTATTGTTTTAGGTGCATTAGCTTTAATATATATTGGTGGCGCTATATTCTTTAATAGTCATTTTTTACCAAATTCTACTGTAAATGGTAAAGCTGTAAGTTTTAAGACTTCAGCTTATTTAACAGATGAAATGAAAAATGAAGTTTCTGATTATTCGCTGCATCTAGTTGGAACTAAGGGTACCAGTGCCTATATTAAAGGAAAAGATATAGACGCTAAATTTAAAGATGATAAAGAAGCAGAAAAGCTTATTACAAATCAAGATAACGCACTTTGGTTTACTTCATTTTGGAAACATAATAATATCAAAAAGCAGATTGGTGTTACGTATGATAAGACTAAGTTGAATAGTCTTTTAAAAGAAATGCCTATGCTTGATAAGAAAAAACAGATTCCATCAGAAAATGCTAAACCTGTTTTTGATGGCTCTAAATATATTGTTAAAGCTGAAGTTATTGGTACAAGTATAGATAATAAGAAATTTAAAGAAGTTCTTGAAAAATCTATTGATGGCTTTTTAAGAGAAGTTAATTTAGAAGATGAGGGCTGTTATATTAAGCCAGAATATGTTTCTACTTCGGACAAGGTAATTGCAGCAACTGCCGCAATGAATAGTTATTTAAAAGCTAAGATAACATATAATTTAAATCCTACAACCCTTGTTGTAGATGCCAAAACTATAGCTCCATGGATTTCAGTAGATAAAGATATGAGAGTTAAGTTTAATGAGGCAAAAGTTACAGATTATGTACAGAAATTAGCAAATAAAGTTAATACTTTTGGGAAAACTAGAAATTTTAAAACGGCAACTGGACAAATTGTTAAAGTTGAAGGTGGAGATTTCGGTTGGGTTGTAGATAAAGATGCAGAAAAGACCACATTAGTAGCCAATATTAAAAATGGTGATGTTGTTACAAGAGAGCCAATATATTCTCAAAAAGCCGTATCTCATGCTGCAAATGATGATTATGGAACAACTTATGCTGAAGTAAATTTAACTACACAACATATGTGGTATATCAAAAATGGTAAGGTTATAATGGATACAGATGTGGTTACAGGTAATCCAAATAACGGCCATTCAACTCCACAAGGTGTATATCAGATTGTATTTAAGCAAAGCCCTGCCGTGTTAAAAGGTGAAGTAAAAAATGGTAAACCAGAATATGAAACTCCGGTAACATATTGGATGCCTTTTAATGGTGGAATTGGTTTTCATGATGCAAATTGGCAGCCATATTTTGGCGGAGATAGATATAAAATCGGTGGTTCACATGGTTGTGTAAATATGCCACCTGAAATGGCAAAGAAATTATATGGGTTAATAGCTACAAATACACCTGTTATTTGCCATTATTAGATGAGGATTAAATGACTGAAATAAATACATATGAATTATTAAAGGTAGATGGAAAAGCAAAAAGAGGAAGATTACATACAGTTCACGGGAATATAGAAACTCCTGTCTTTATGAATGTAGGAACAGTGGGAGTTATTAAAGGTGCTGTGTCTACAGAAGATTTAGAGAATATTGGAACTCAAGTTGAATTATCAAATACATATCATTTACATGTGCGAACAGGTGATAAATTAATCAAAGAATTTGGCGGACTACATAAATTTATGAGTTGGAATAAGCCGATTTTAACTGATTCAGGTGGTTTTCAAGTATTTTCGCTAGCTGGACTTCGTAAAATTAAAGAAGAAGGTGTAAATTTTCATTCTCACATTGATGGACGTAAGATTTTTATGGGTCCGGAAGAAAGTATTGGAATACAAAGTAATCTTGGATCAACTATAGCTATGGCTTTTGATGAATGTCCATCTAGTAAAGCTGATATAGATTATGTGAAAAAATCTGTTGAAAGAACTACAAGATGGTTACATCGTTCTTTTGAAGAGATGAAAAGACTTAATTCTTTAGATGATACTATAAATAAAAATCAAATGCTTTTTGGAATTAACCAAGGAGCAATTTTTCCGGAAATACGTATAGAGCATGCTAAGGAGATTTCTAAGTTAAATTTACCAGGATATGCCATTGGCGGTTTAGCAGTTGGAGAAAGTCATGAGGAAATGTATCATATTTTAGATGAAGTTGTTCCTTATTTGCCACAAAATAAGCCTACGTATTTAATGGGAGTAGGTACACCTATAAATATACTTGAGGGTATTGATAGAGGTGTTGATTTCTTTGATTGTGTTTATCCTAGTAGAAATGGTAGACACGGACATGTATATACCAATGATGGCAAATTAAACTTATTTAATAAAAAATTTGAATTAGATTCTAGACCTATAGAAGAAGGATGTGGATGTCCAGCTTGCAGAAGATATAGCAGAGCCTATATTAGACATTTACTTAAGGCAAATGAAATGCTAGGCATGCGACTTTGCGTGTTGCATAATCTGTATTTTTATAATAAACTTATGGAAGAAAGTAGACAGGCTATAGAAGAGGGAAGATTTAAAGAGTATAAAAATGCCAAAATTCTACGTATGACTTCAGGTAATGTAGATTAAAATAATATAAAGTTTTGTTATTACCTTGATTTTATGTTCATATTAGGTTATTATTTATGAGTTAATGTTTTTAGAATAATGGAGGAATAAAGGATGATTAATGTATTAGCAGCTAAATCAGCTAATGGTATGCTTCCAGTGATTCTCATATACGTTGTTATTATTGGCGGATTTTGGCTTTTATTTATGAGACCACAAAGCAAAGAAAAAAAGAGAGTTCAAGCTATGCTTTCAGAAATGGCTGTTGGAGATACAGTTCTTACAACTAGTGGTTTCTATGGAGTAATTATTGATATTTCTGGTGATGATGTAGTAGTTGAATTTGGTAGCAATAAAAATTGTAGAATACCAATGCAGAAAGCAGCTATTGCCCAAGTTGAAAAAGCAACTGAAGCTGAGGCGTAATTTTTAATATGACTTTAAATTAAGATTTGTGTATTGATCCTTTTAAGACTATTTCATTTTGGAAATTGTGTTTTGGGTTTATACATAAATCTTATTTATTTTAAGGATAAATCATATGGTTTTATGATTAATATAATTATATAAAACTTTCTATGTAATTATTCATGTTAAGACTAAGGAAATAAGTTATTATTATAATTTTCTAATGATATGAACGAGGTAAAATTTTGAGGTGGAAAGAATTTAAATTAAAAACAACAACAGTTGCAACGGATATTGTTATTTCAAGTTTATACGACCTTGGTGTAGAGGGAGTACAGATAGAAGATAATATTCCTATTACTAAAGATGATTTAGGAGAAATGTTTGTTGATGTTGGACCTGCAGAAACCATTGATGATGGAATAGCCTATCTTATCTTTTATATGGAAGATAATGCTGATACAGAAGAAATAATCAAAAATGTAAAAATAGAACTTGAGAATTTGCGAAATATTATAGATATAGGTGATGGTTCTATTACAGAATCATATACTGAAGATGTAGATTGGATAAACAACTGGAAAGAGTTTTTTCACCAATTTACCATTGATGATATGTTAATTCTTCCTTCATGGGAAGAGATAAAAGAAGAAAATAAAGGTAAAGAAGTTATTCATATTGATCCGGGAACAGCTTTCGGAACAGGTGGACATGAAACAACACGCCTTGCAATAAGGGCCATAAGAAAATATCTAAAAACAGATGATGTGATTTTAGATATAGGCTGTGGCAGTGGAATTTTAGGAATTGTTGCTATAAAAAATGGTGCTAAATATGTTCTGGGAACAGATTTAGACGAATGTACTATTCCTGCTGTTGAATATAATATGAAGGAAAATAATATATCGAAAGATAAATATGAAATTATCCTGGATAATGTTGTAAATAACCAATCTTTAAATGATAAGATTGGTTATGATAAATATGATATTGTTGTATCAAATATATTAGCAGAAGCTTTAGTTGATATAACAAAGGAAGTTATGCCTCATTTAAAAAAGGATGGAATATATATTACTAGTGGTATTTTAGAAGGAAAAGAACCTTTAGTGATTAATGCTTGCAAAGAAAATGGATTACAGGTTATTGATATAACTCATGAAGGTGAGTGGAGTTCAGTGGTAGCTAAAAAATAGAGATTTATTCAATTATTAAAATCTACAAATATTGTATTTTTAAGTTTATTTGATTATAGTTGTGCGCTAATTAAAAGGTGTACTAGGTTTGTCAATACAATTACACTGCTAAATTAATTAAAAATTGTAATATTAATTTTAAGCCAAGGGGAAGATAGTAAGAATGCAACATTTTTTTGTTTTACCAAGTGACGTTTATAAGGATGAAATAGTAATTTCCGGTGGAGATTTTAATCATATTAAAAATGTTCTTAGGATGAAAGTAGGGGAACAGCTTTCGATTAGTGATGGAAATAATAAGCGTTATATTTGCAAAATAAAAGAGTTTTCGGATAATTCAGTAATTGTGGATATTGAAGCTGAAGAAGAGAATAGTTCTGAGTTAAGTAATAAAATTTATCTTTTTCAAGGACTTCCGAAAAGTGATAAAATGGAATTAATCATTCAAAAATGCACAGAATTAGGTGTGTTTGAAATAATTCCGGTTATTACTAAAAGGGTTGTTGTAAAATTAGATGACAAAAAAGCTATTAAAAAAGTAGAACGTTGGAATACCATAGCATCTTCCGCGGCGAAACAAGCCGGAAGAGGTGTTGTTCCTAAAGTACAGAGTCCCATTTCTTTTAAAGAGGCATTAAACTTGCTAGAAACCCTAGATATAAAGCTAATCCCCTATGAATTAGCAAGTGGTATGGAAGAAACGAGAAATATTATTAATAAAATAAGAGAAAATCAATCAATAGGTATATTTATTGGACCAGAAGGTGGATTTGAAAAGGAAGAAATTGAAGAAGCTAAGAAGATAGGTATGTTTCCGATAACATTGGGAAAAAGAATACTTAGAACTGAAACAGCAGGATTTGCACTTTTATCAATCTTAATGTTTCAATTAGAAAATGAGTAAGAGTAAGCATTTGATTTTTAATATATTTAACTAGGGATTTAATTTTGTATATAATCAATACAAATGTTGTATACATTATGATAATGCTTTATTATATTAAAAGTTAAAGCAAATTTTGAACTTGAATTAGATTTAATAGTTGTTTTAAGTTAAGCATAAAGGAAAAATTATGGAAGTATATTTAGACAATTCAGCAACTACAAAAGCTTATGATGAAGTTGCCAAAATGGTTAGTGATATAATGTGTAATCACTATGGCAACCCATCATCACTACATACCATGGGCGTTGATGCTGAAAATATTATAAAAGAAGCTAAACAAAATATTGCTAAGATTTGGAAAGTATCCGAAAAAGAAGTATTCTTTACGTCCGGTGGTACTGAAAGTGATAATCTAGCTCTTAGAGGAGCGGCATTTGCAAATAAAAGAGCAGGACGACATATAATTTCTTCAAAAATTGAGCACCCTGCTATTATAAATACGTGCAAATATCTTGAGGAAGAAGGATTTAATATTACCTATTTGTCTGTAAATTCTTATGGTGAAATAGATTTAGAGGAATTAAAAAATTCTTTAAGGGACGACACGATTTTAGTATCCATTATGCATGTTAATAATGAAATTGGTACAATAGAACCTATTGAAAAAATAGGAGAGATTGTTAAATTTTTTAATCCTAAAATTCTTTTTCATGTTGATGATGTTCAAGGGTTTGGAAAAGTTTCTTTAAATTTAAAGAAAGCTGAGGTAGATTTATGCTCAATAAGTAGCCATAAAATTCATGGACCTAAAGGGGTAGGTGTTTTATATATTAAAAACGGCACTAAGATTAATCCTATCGTTTTTGGTGGTGAACAGCAGGGAAATATTAGATCAGGTACAGAAAATGTACATGGAATAGCTGGAATTGGACTAGCCTCAAAATTAATATATAATGATTTGCAAGAGAAGCAAAATAAAATGTTTAATCTATCTTTAAAGTTAATTAAAGCCATTAAATCAATTCCGGATACTAATATATTTGGCAACATTGGTGAAGCTGATTTTAATAATTCAATATATGAAGATGGGGCATATGGATTTGCACCTCATATAATCAGTGCCGGATTTAAGGATATAAGAGCTGAAGTACTACTTCATAGCTTAGAAGAATTTGGCATTTATGTAAGTTCTGGTTCAGCTTGTGCCAGTAACCATCCTCATGTAAGCTCTGTTCTTTCATCAATTAATGCTAAAAGAGAGTATTTGGAAGCAACAATAAGATTTAGCCTATCAGAATTTACAACAGAAGAAGAAATTGATTATACTATTTCTAAGTTAAATGAAATTGTTCCTAGATTAAGAAAATATAAAGCAAGATAAGGGGTAAATATGATTTTTCATTCATTTTTATTAAAATACGGAGAAATTGGAATTAAAGGAAAGAATAGATACAGATTTGAAGATGCTTTAGTTCGTCAAGTTAAACTTGCAATGAATCAAATAGAAGGTGAATTTGATGTATATAAATCACAAGCTCGTATTTATGTAGATTGTAAGAGTGATTACGACTATGATGAAGTTGTTGATAGATTATCTAAAGTTTTTGGTTTAGTTGGTATTTGCCCTGTAGTTAAAGTCTTTGATATGGATTTTAATAACTTAAAAGCTGAAGTTGTTAAATATATGGATGAGGCATATCCGGATAAAAATATTACTTTTAAGGTTGAAGCTCGCCGTGCAAATAAAAACTATCCCAAAAATTCTATGGAAATCAATATGGATTTAGGAGAGGCAATAATTGAAGCTTTTCCTGAGATTAAAGTTGATGTTCACAAACCAATGGTACATCTAAATATTGAAGTTAGAAATGAAATTTATATTTATTCTAAAACTATACCGGGACTTGGCGGTATGCCTGTTGGTAGCAGCGGAAAAGCTATGCTTCTTCTTTCGGGAGGGATAGATAGTCCAGTTGCAGGATATATGGTTAGCAAACGTGGTGTAACTATTGAAGCCACTTATTTTCATGCACCTCCATATACTAGTGAACGTGCTAAGCAAAAAGTTGTAGATTTAGCTAGATTAATTAGCAAATATACAGGACCAATTAAGCTTCATGTAGTTAATTTTACAGATATTCAACTTAAAATTTATGATGAATGTCCTCATGATGAACTTACTATAATAATGCGAAGATATATGATGATGATTGCAGAACACTTTGCAAATAAAGATGAGTGCCTTGGTTTAATTACCGGTGAAAGTATTGGTCAGGTTGCAAGCCAAACAATGGAAAGCCTTTACTGTACTAATGAAATCTGCACATTACCGGTATATAGACCTTTAGTTGCCTTTGACAAGCGAGACATAGTAAAAATTGCTGAAGAAATTGATACCTACGAAACTTCTATTTTACCATTCGAAGATTGTTGTACAATATTTGTAGCTAAACATCCGGTAACGAAACCTAGACTTGATCGAATTAAAAAATCAGAAGAGAACTTAGTTGGGAAGATAGAAAATCTTGTTGAAAAGGCAATTGAAACCGTTGAAATTATAGATGTACACTAAAAAACTTAATTATAATTTCTAAAAGTATCAAAAGTGAGAGTTTAGACGTATTTCTTTAAATAAAAAAAGGACCTCATACGAGGTCCAAATAAACCTTTTAAATTATCATTAAATAATGTAAGGTTTAAGTACTTCCATAACTTCATCTGTTTCATCAGCATGGATGTTTAAGTCGATTGGTTTAGATAAATCTAAACTAAAAATACCCATAATAGATTTAGCATCTATTACATATCTACCTGATACAAGATCAAAGTCATAATCAAATTTAGTTATGTCATTTACAAAAGATTTAACTTTATCGATTGAATTTAAAGAAATTTGGATAGTTTTCATTTTAGGAATCCTCCTTAAGATTGTTTTTATTCTATATAATATTAGTTTTTTATTTAAAGAATGTCAAGGAACAATTTGTATAAAATATCTTTATTTAAACTGCATAATGCACAAAATATAATACAGGTGAAATATAAATGAGAAAAGTAGCACTACATAATTTAGGCTGCAAAGTAAATCAATATGAAATTGATGCCATGTCTGAGAACCTAGAAAATAACGGATATGAAATTATAGATTTTAATGAAAAAGCAGATATTTATATTGTAAATACTTGTACAGTTACAAATATAGCAGATAAGAAATCTCGTCAAATGCTTAGACGAGCTAAAAAAGAAAATCCGGAAGCAATAGTTGTTGCAACTGGGTGTTATACAGAAGTTGATGATACAGCAGATCAAATTGTTGATATTGTTGTTGGAAATAATAAAAAATCTCAAATCGTAGAAATATTGAATGACTATTTAAAATCCTCTACCAGAGAAAATGTAGTAATCAAAGATGAAAGCCATCAAAAAGTATTTGAACAGCTAGGTATTTCTCATACATCTGAGCATACAAGAGCATATCTTAAGGTGGAAGATGGCTGCAATAGCTTTTGTTCCTATTGCATTATTCCATTTGCAAGGGGGAGAGTTAGAAGTAATCCAATTAATTTAGTTATGAAAGAGGCAAAAGCTCTTGCAAATAAAGGATATAAGGAAGTTGTCTTAACTGGAATTCACTTAAGTAGTTATGGTATTGATATTAATTCTAATCTTTTAGAATTAATACAAAATATAGCGACTATAGAGGGAATTGAAAGAATTAGATTAGGTTCATTAGAACCAAGACTTATTACAGAAGAATTTGCAAAAGAAATTTCTAAAATAGATAAAATCTGTCCTCAATTTCATTTAGCTCTTCAAAGTGGTTCTGACACAGTTCTTAAGAGAATGAATAGAAAATATAATACTAGTGATTATAAAGAAGCTGTCAGATTAGTGAGAAAGTATTTTGATAACCCTGCCCTAACTACAGATATTATTGTGGGATTTCCTGGAGAAACAGAAGAAGAGTTTATTGAAACCTATGATTTTGTGGATAATATAGATTTTTATGAAACCCATATTTTTAAATACTCTAGTCGAAAAGGTACAAAGGCTTCTAAGATGTCTGACCAGATTAACGGCAAGATTAAAGATGAGCGAAGTCATAAACTTTTAGAATTAGATAAAAATAAAAGAAAAAAGTATGAAAATTCATTTTTAAATAACAATCTTCAGGTATTATTTGAGACTAAGGAAGTTATTGATGGATATGACTATTATATTGGACATTCCAAAGAATATATTAAAGTGAAAGAAAAATCTAGTTTAGATTTAGTTAATCAAATCAAGTCTGTAAAACTTACGGATTTAAGTCAAATTGTATAAGTTTATACTAGTTTAGTCCACAAATAGTTCATTGAAAATAAGGCTTAAATACGGTATCATATATTTAATAAATTAAAGGATGTGGTTATATGATGGAATTATCAAAAACACAAAGTTTTAGTAGAGACAAAGGGACTAAGATTACAGCTGCAGATATTCTTTCTCATGTTTATTCAAGCCTTCATGAAAAAGGATATGACCCGGTTAATCAGATAGTTGGTTATATTATGTCTGGAGACCCTACTTTTATAACAGCCTATAATGGGGCAAGGGTTTTAATTAGTAAGGTAGAACGTGATGAATTAGTTGAAGAGATGTTAAAGACATATATTTCAGCTCATAATTGGGAATAGGTGGACAAGCTTTGAGAATTATGGGGTTGGATTATGGTTCTAAAACTGTGGGAGTTGCTATTAGTGATGAATTACTTGTAACAGCTCAACCTGTTGAGACTATAATTCGTAAAGATGAAAACAAATTACGGAAAACATTTGCACGTATTGAAACTTTGATTGAAGAATACAATATTGAAAAGGTTGTTGTGGGATTGCCTATACATATGGACGATTCAGTTGGTGAGAGAGCTAAGCTTTCCATTGCATTTGCAGATAATATTAAAAGACGTACTGGGTTAGAAGTTGTTATGGAAGATGAAAGACTTAGTACTTTTGAGGCAGACCAAATTTTAGTTTCAGGTAATATTAAAGCTAGTGAACGTAAAAAATATATTGATAAAATTGCTGCCAGCTTTATTCTTCAAGATTATTTAGATAAATTTAATGAAAAAAAATAGAATTGGATTAAAATATGGATAAAATTATATTTAGAACAGATGATGGAGAAGATATTGAATTATTTGTTTTAGAAACTACTACTGTTGGTGGAATATCTTATATACTTGTTTCAGAGGATAATGAAGATACAGTTATGATATTAAAAGATATTTCAGAATTAGAAGATGAAGAAGCTTCTTATGTATTCGTTGAAGATGAAAGGGAGTTAGATGCTGTTCTTTCTATATTTCAAGAATTAATGGAAGAAGATATAGTGAAGTAAACTATGAGTGAAAATGATTATAAGGAATTATTAAAGACAAAAGGTCTTAAAGTTACAAAAGCAAGGGTACTGCTTTTAAATATTTTAGATAAAAAAAAGGACGATCATTTAAGTGCAGATGATCTCTTTGAAATTATAAATAAAATTGATTCAGATATTGGGATTGCTACAGTATACCGAAATCTTAAAGCTTTATCTGATGCAGATTTAATAGAAAAAATCAGTTTAGATGAAGGTCACCTGCGATATGAATTATCTAAAAAAATTGGTGAGAGTAAAACTCATCACCATCATCATTTAATATGCACTAATTGCAGAAAAGTTATTTCATTTCATGAAGATTTGCTAGGTGAAATTGAAAATACAATTGAAAAAGAGACTGGATTTCATGTAGTAGACCATGATTTAAAATTTTATGGTTTATGCAAGGAATGCCAGGAGAAACAAAAAAAGGAGAAACAAATTGAAAAAACTAAATAACGGAAAACTACGCATTATTCCTTTGGGTGGATTGGAAAAAATAGGAATGAATATCACAGCGTTTGAGTATGAGGATTCAATTATCGTTGTTGATTGTGGAACATCCTTCCCAGATGATGATATGCTAGGAATTGACTTAGTCATACCTGATATAACTTATCTTAAGGATAATATTGAAAAGGTAAAAGGCTTTGTTATTACTCATGGTCACGAAGATCATATTGGGGCACTATCTTATGTTCTGCGTGAGATTAATATGCCTGTTTATGCAACTAAACTTACAATGGGTATAATTGAAAAGAAACTTACTGAGCATAACATGATGCGAAGTACTAGAAGAAAAGTAGTAAAATACGGACAAAGTATTAATTTAGGACAGTTTAGAATTGAATTTATTAAAACTAATCATAGTATTCAAGATGCTGCAGCCCTTGCAATTTATTCACCGGCAGGGATAGTTGTTCATACCGGAGATTTTAAGATTGATTATACACCTGTTTTTGGTGATGCAAATGATTTAGGACGATTAGCTGAAATAGGTAAAAAGGGTGTATTAGCTCTTATGAGTGATAGTACTAATGCTGAAAGACCAGGATTTACTCAAAGTGAAAGAACTGTTGGTGTCACCTTTGATCATATATTTGCAGAACATAGAGATAGTAGAATAATTATTGCTACATTTGCATCTAACGTTGATAGAGTTCAACAGATAATTAATAAAGCAATTAAATATCAAAGAAAAGTTGTAGTTGAAGGCAGAAGTATGGTAAATATTATTGAAATTGCAACGGAACTAGGATATTTAAATGTTCCGGATAAAACAATAATCGATGCTTCAACATTAAACAATTATCCACCTGAAAAAACTGTTATCATTACAACAGGTAGCCAAGGTGAGTCTATGGCAGCTCTTTCTCGTATGGCTGCAGATATACATAAGAAGGTTACTATAATGCCTGGAGATACTATAATATTTAGTTCTAATCCTATTCCGGGTAATGAAAAGTCTGTTTCAAGAGTTATAAATGAACTTGCTGAAAAAGGTGCCAATGTTATTTTCCAAGATGCCCATGTTAGTGGACATGCTTGCCAAGAAGAACTTAAATTAGTATATTCTCTTGTTAAGCCTAAATATGCAATACCTGTTCATGGTGAATTTAGACATAGAAAAGCTAACGCAACTATAGCGAAGAACCTTGGAATTCCTAAAAAGAATGTATTTATGATTAATTCTGGAGATGTTTTGGAATTAGATTCTGAATCAGCTGATATTGTTGATCATGTTCAAAATGGTGAGATTTTAGTTGATGGTTTAGGTATTGGTGATGTAGGAAATATTGTTCTTAGAGATAGACAGCATTTGGGAGCTGATGGAATTTTTATAGTTGTTCTAGGTTTGGATAGAAGAACTAATGAGCTTGTATCTGGTCCGGATATACTTTCAAGAGGATTTGTTTATGTAAGAGAGTCTGAAGGCTTAATGGAAGATGCAAGAAAAGTCGTTACCGAAAATGTTATGGAAACTTTATCTAGCGGACGTAACGCAGATTGGAGTAAAATAAAATTAGTTATTAGAGAATCTATGAATGATTTTATTTGGAAAAGAACTAAAAGACGTCCTATGATTTTACCTATAATCATGGATATTGATGTTTAGAAGTGATAATTAATTTTAAAAATAGGACGACAACCTATGAGTGATAATGAAAGATTAAGAAAATATCTTAATTCTCTTGAAAAAGAAAATACCCCATATCTTGAAGCGATTCGCCTAAAGGCAATCGCTTCTTATGTGCCTATAATAAAAAAGGAAACTGAAAGTTTTCTAAAAGTAATACTAGGTATCACTATGCCTAAAGATATTTTGGAAATAGGCACAGCAGTAGGTTATTCTGCTTTAACTATGAAAAGTGTTGTATCATCTGATACCCATATTACAACTATTGAGAATTATCAAAAGAGAATTCAAATAGCAAAAGAAAACTTTAAAAAATATGATGATAATAAGCAAATTACTTTAATTGAAGATGATGCACTTGAAGTATTAAAAAAATTATCTGACAATAGTTTCGATTTTATTTTTTTAGATGCAGCTAAAGGTCAATATATTAATTATTTGCCGGAAATAATGCGAATTTTAAGGTCTGGTGGAGTATTATTAACAGATAATGTTCTTCAAGAGGGAGATATAATAGAATCAAAATTTTTAATTGAAAGACGAGATAGAACTATTCATAAAAG
>JAISGP010000095.1 GCA_031263035.1 Lachnospiraceae bacterium
TCAAACTCTAAAGCAATATTTTCAGCTGTTTCAAAATCGATTTCCTGATTTATTGTTACAACTTTACCTTGAAGGAAGAGTTTTTTAACAATTGCTGATGGTTGTATTTTCATTTTATCAGCAAGTTCTTGAATAGTAAGTGCTTCTGGCAAAGTAATAAGAGTAACTTTTTCTTCTTTCTTTTCTTGCTTTGCTGTTGGACGAGCTAGAGGTGCTTTAACCTCAACTTTTCTCTTTCCGCCACGTCCTACTCCATCTTCAAGACGGCTATCATATTCTTTTTTCTTATGAGTATCCTTGCCTTTACCTTTACCTCTTGTTGGTTTTCCTGCATCTATACTTGGGGCTGGACTTGATGAAGTCTTCTTAGCAAATTTAGGTTTCTTGTCATCTTCATCTTTATCTTTGTTATACCCCATACCATCATTTCTTCCAAATGGTTTACGAGTATTATTTTTATTTGCACCATTTCTATTATCAAAAGAATTATTGCCATTACCATTATGTCTTGGATTTGGTCCACGATTTCCTCTAGGATCTCTGTTATCTCTTTTATCATTTCCATTACCAGAAAATGGCTTACGTTCGTGTTTATCCCCATCATTTCTAGTAGGTTTATTCTGTTTTGTACCTTCGATAGGTTTTCTACTAGTAAGATGTGAACTTGATGGTCGATTAACATGTTGTTGCTCTTTAGGTTTATTCTCTTGTTCTTTTCTCTTAGGAGGAATATTAGGTCTCATCATCTCATCAAGAGTCATACCACGTTTTTCACCTAATTTTACTCCAACTTCTTTTTCCTTTACTGGTTTAGTTTCAGTATTAACAGAAGTATGCTTTTCTTTTTTACCTAATACGCTTGCAAATGCATCAGCAACATTTACCTGTTTTTTAGGAGCATCACTTGACTTTTGTTGGTTAGATACCTTATCAGAAGGTCTATTATTAGACCTATTTTGATTAGGTCTATTTGAACCACCAGCTTTTCCTTTTTCATCTCTTCTTGGCTGATTATTTCTATTATTTTTAGGTGCCCCACCTTTTCTGCTTTCAGATGAATTCTGTGGTCTGAAAACATGAACAATGTTCTTTTTCTTTGGAGCCTCTTCTACATTTTTTTCTTCTTTTTTCACTTCTTGTTTTTTAACTTCTTCTTTTTTAACTTCTTCTTTTTTAACTGGCTTTTCTTCAGATGGCTTTTTAGGTTTAGCAAATGCAGCTTTTACCACATCCACTTCGCTTTCTTCCAAACCACTTTGAGCACGCTTTCCTGTGGTTCCGTTTTTGTTAAGTACATCAAGTACATCTTTACTTTCCACACCTAATTCCTTAGCAAGTTCGTGAACTATCTTTTTTGACATCTATATCCTCCTTAGAATTCATAAGTAAATTTTTAATTTTTGTAGAAAAACCCAAATCCGTAATGGCAAGCATCGCTCTATAAGTCTCTCCGATTACATTTGCAAGAGTTTCCTTATCTGCAAATATAATATAATCTATATCATAGAAATCGCACATATTTGCAAATTTCTTCTTTGTATTATCCGATGCATCTTCTGCAATAATAACTAAAGTAGCTAAATTTGTTTTAATTAACTTTTCAGTCTTAAATTCGCCACTTCCAATCTTTCCTGCTTTTTTAGCAAGACCTAATAATGAAAAAGCTTTATTTTCCCCCTTACTCCAAGGCATCTAATTCCACCTGAAGTTCATCATAGATTTCTTTATCAATTTTCACTTTAAAAGACCTTTCTAATCCATGATTCTTAATTGCTTTTTCAAGACATTCTTTTGACTTGCAAATATATGCCCCTCTTCCATTCTTACGACCAGTACTATCAATGGAAAACTCTCCATCACTGTCCTTAACTATTCTTATTAGGCTTCGTTTATCAAAAAGCTCATTACATCCAATACATTTTCTTAAAGGGGTTTTTCCTTTAGCCAAAATATCACCTACTTCTTTTACTTAAGATTCTGAATTACGCTTATGCATATTTATAACAGTATAATGTATTCTTATTCTTCGTCAAGATTTTCTCCATCATCTGCATAACTTACACTATCATCTGCTTCTTCATCTTCTGTATATTCATACTCTTCATCACTGCTATCTGTATAACCATCTTCGTATTCATCAGAATATTCAGCTTCATCGTATTCATCTTCGTCATATTCTTCTTCATATACCCCTTCCATAAGTTCCATATAATTAGCAGGGAGTTCTCCAGATTCAATAGCTTCCGTTTCACTCTTAATATCGATTTTATAACCTGTAATCTTAGCAGCAAGTCTTGCATTCTGTCCTTCTTTACCAATTGCTAAAGATAATTGATAATCTGGAACTATAACGCTTGCTGTTTTATCATCTGGATCAGCAGCAACTGAAATAACTTTCGCTGGGCTAAGAGCATTTTCAATTAAAATACCAGGGTTCTCATCCCAGTTGATAATATCAATTTTTTCTCCACCTAATTCATCAACTACAGCGTTAACACGAGAACCATTTACACCTACGCAAGCTCCAACAGCATCAACATCAGGATCATTTGACCAAACGCTCATCTTTGTTCTAGAACCTGCTTCACGGACTAATCCTTTAATCTCAACAATTCCTTCTTGAATTTCTGTAACTTCTTCCTCGAACAGTCTCTTAACTAAGTCTGGATGAGTTCTTGAAACTAAAATCTTTGGTCCTTTTGTAGTATTCTTTACTTCTAGTATATAAACTTTAATCCTCTGGGTTGGACGAAGTCTTTCACCTTTTACTTGCTCATTATCTGGAAGAATACCATCTGCAGTTCCTAAATCAACTGCAATATTTCTACCCATATATCTTTGAACAACTCCTGTAACTACATCTTTTTCTTTAGCAAAGAATTGATCATAAATTACATTACGTTCTTCTTCACGTATCTTCTGTAAAATTAAGCCTTTAGCATTTTGAGTTGCAATTCTACCAAAATTTTTAGATTCTAATGGTATCTGAACTGTATCTCCAATATTTAACTTATCATCAATTTTTCTTGCATCTTCAACTGTAATTTCAATTGCCGGATCATATACTTCTTCAACTACTTCTTTTTCAGAAAGCAACTTATAATCAGCTGTTTCTCTATCCATAATAAGCTTAACGTTATCAGAAGTTCCGAAATATGATTTGCAGGCAATTAAAAGAGAATTTTCAATTGCATCCAATAGAGAATCTCTGCTAATATGTTTCTCCTTTTCTAAAAGTGTTAATGCATCTAATAACTCAGTATTCATTTTCCTTTGTCCTCCTAATTTATATCTTGAAAGCTAATCTTATAAGTGAAATATTTGATCTTTCAATTATCATCTCACTACCATCGCTTACTTGTTCAATCGTTACTGTTGAATTATTGTAGTCTAATAAAATACCATTAAATTCTTTTAAACCGTCAATCTTTTGAAATGTTTTAATCTCTACTTCTTTTCCAATATTTCTTGCAAAATCCTTATCTTTTTTTAAAGGTCTAGTGAGACCCGGAGAGCTTACTTCCAAAATATAGGCATCTGAAATATAATCTTCTTCATCTAATTTGTCAGATAAAGCTCTAGAAACCTTTTCGCAGTCAAGAACATCAATTCCACCTTCTTTGTCGATATAACATCGCAAATACCACTGGCTTCCTTCTTTTAGATATTCTACATCAACTAATTCGAAATTATTTTCGGTGATAATAGGATTTAAAAGCTCCTCTGTCTTTTGTTCAATAATCTCTCTTTTACTCATTTTACCTCCATACAAAATCAAAAGAGTGGAACTTCTGCCCACTCTTTTAATGTCATCCATATTATGCTCTAATATCATATCACTTAAATACTGTAAAATCAAGGTTTATACACCTTGTATTGTGTACTTTTTGCGAAAAAATAGGAACATTTTTTTATTTAAACATTAATTTCTACATTAATGCCTAATAAGTCCTTATATTTATTCAAAACAGGTGTAACGTCATCCTCAATAAATTTTTCAACTTGTCTAACTGAACGTCCTACATATTTTTTAGGGTCCATTGTTTTGTCTAAATCTTCTTTAGAAACACCGAACATTTTTTCATTTGCAATTAAGTCTAGTAAGTTATTATCTAAACCTAATTCTTTAACATTTTTACCTGCTTCCATAGAAAGCTCTCTAATTCTTTCGTGTAATTCTTGTCTATCTCCACCGGCTTTAACAGCGTCCATCATAATGTTTTCAGTTGCCATAAATGGAAGCTCTGCCATAAGGTGTTTAGTAATAACCTTATCATATACTACAAGACCGTCACTTACATTTAAATATAAGTCTAAAATTCCATCAATAGCAAGAAATGCTTCAGGAATAGATAGTCTTTTATTTGCACTATCATCTAAAGTTCTTTCAAACCATTGATTTGCTGCTGTAATACTTGTATTTAAAACATCTACCATAACATAACGAGATAAAGATGCAATACGTTCACTTCTCATAGGATTTCTCTTATATGCCATAGCTGATGAACCAATTTGAGTTTTTTCAAATGGTTCTTCAACTTCTTTCAAATGTTGTAAAAGTCTTATATCATTTGAAAATTTATGAGCTGATGTGGCAATTCCTGCAAGAATATTTATAACTCTATTATCTACTTTACGAGAATATGTCTGTCCACTTACCGTATAACATGAATCAAATCCCATTTTATTTGCAATCATAGGATCGATTTTATCTATAGTATCGTTATCACCATTAAACAATTCTAAAAAGCTGGCTTGTGTTCCTGTTGTTCCTTTAGAGCCAAGAAGTTTTAGGCTATTACTTACATAATCTAAATCCTCTAAATCCATGAGTAAATCCTGAATCCAAAGTGTTGCTCTTTTACCTACAGTTGTAGGCTGAGCAGGCTGGAAATGAGTAAAAGCTAAGATTGGAAGCTCTTTATATTCATTTGCAAATTTAGAAAGAGAAGCAATAACATTTACTACTTTAGAACGAACTAATTCTAAAGCTTCTTTCATCAAAATAATGTCAGTATTATCACCTACATAACATGATGTTGCCCCAAGGTGAATAATTCCCTTTGCCTTTGGTGCTTGAACTCCATAAGCATAAACATGAGACATTACGTCATGTCGAACGATTTTCTCACGCTCTTTGGCTACATCATAATTAATATCATCTTTATGAGCTTTTAATTCTTCAATCTGTTCATCAGTTATATCTAATCCAAGTTCTTTTTCTGTTTCAGCTAATGCAATCCATAATCTTCTCCATGTTCTGAACTTTTTATCAGGAGAAAATATATGTTGCATTTCTTTACTTGCATATCTTTCTGAAAGTGGGCTATTATAAATATCTGTACTCATTTGTTCCTCCAAATTATTATCATCACTTGTCTATCTTACAAAAAACTATTTTTTGATTTGAATATCTCTAAAATACAACCATAAGAAATGTCAAAAAATTTATTTATATCTACTTTTTATATCATTTGCAAATATCACTTAATCAAAAGCATGACTTATATCTTCCCCTGGTACTTCCATAGGATAGTTACCTGTAAAACAGGCGTCACAATAATGAAGGTCGCCAACCATCTCACGTAGTTCTTTAACTGGCATATAACCTAAAGAATCTGCTCCAATTAGTTCTCTAATCTCTTCTGTTGTATGAGAATGAGCAATTAACTGATCATTAGATGGTACATCTGTGCCAAAATAGCATGGATATAAAAATGGTGGAGAACTAATTCTCATATGGACTTCTTTGGCTCCGGCTTTTTTAAGCATTTTAATAAGATTGGCAGATGTAGTTCCTCGAACTATTGAATCATCTATCAAAACTACTCGTTTATCTTTAACAACATCATTTATAACATTTAATTTAATCTTAACGCTACTTTCTCTTTGACTTTGTTTTGGCTTGATAAAAGTTCTACCAACATAACTATTTTTATGAAAAGCCATAGCATAAGGAATATTACTTTCTTCAGAATAACCCTTAGCTGCTACTAAACCTGAATCCGGAACCCCCACTACAATATCTGCATCAACAGGATATTCCTTAGCGAGCACTTTCCCGGCTTTAATCCTAGCGTCATATACACTTACTCCATCCATTTTACTATCAGTTCTGGCGAAATAAATGTATTCAAATATACATCTAGCTCGATTAACTTCCGGTAATTGTAAAGTTACATCAGAAAAGATACCTTTTTTAGTAAAGCTAATTATTTCTCCCGGTTCTACGTCACGGACAAATTCTGCTCCAACAGTATCTAAAGCACAAGATTCACTGGCAAGAAAGTATGTATTATCTCTTTTACCAATACATAAAGGTTTTAAGCCAAGAGGATCTCTGGCACCAATTAATTTTCTGGGAGAAGCAACTATAAGTGAATATGCTCCCTGTATTTTCTTCATGGCATTTTTGACTGCCTCTTCTACAAGAGGTGTAAAAGCTCTTTCTCTTGCAATATGATAAGCTATAACCTCTGAATCAATAGTAGTTTGAAAAATAGCCCCACTTTGAACAAGCTCTTGTCTAAGTTCTCTTGCATTAACAATATTTCCATTATGAACTATTGAAAGTATACCTTTAAAATAATTAATTACTAAAGGCATGGCATTAGAAGCAAGGGAAGCACCTGCTGTAGAATATCTTACATGACCAACTCCAAGATTACCATGAAGTTTATATAGTTCTTCTTCATCAAAGACCTCACTTACTAAACCAAGATCTTTTTTACTCATAACCTTTCTTTCGCCATACGTATCTGTAACTGCAATACCACAACTTTCTTGTCCTCTATGTTGCAATGCAAATAAACCATAGTATATATCCGGAGCAACTTCTCCTCCATCCATATCATATGCTCCAAATACACCACATTCTTCGCCCATTCCAGTTGTAACCTTTTCAAATTTTGACATACAAATCATCCTTATAAATATTATTCTTTTTTAAACAACAATAACCCTCCTAAAGTTCAAGGAGGATTATTTTTCTTTTATCTTAAAGCCCTAATCTTTTAAATACTTCTTGATATGCGTCTTCAACATTACCCATATCTCTTCTAAAACGATCTTTATCTAATTTTTCATGAGTTTTAATATCCCAAAGTCTGCATGTATCAGGTGAAATCTCATCAGCTAATACAATATCGCCATGATATCTACCAAATTCGATTTTGAAGTCTACTAAATCAATTCCTGCTTCAGCAAAGAACTTCTTAAGTACTTCATTAACTTTAAATGTATATTTAGTAATTTTATCAATTTCTTCTTGTGTTGCAAGTCCAAGTGCTAAAGCATAATAATCATTAATAAATGGATCTCCAAGATCATCATCTTTATATGAGAATTCCAAAGTAGGTGAAAGTAAAACTCTACCTTCTTCAATTCCTAATTTTTTTGAAAATGAGCCAGCAGCAATATTTCTAACAATTACTTCAAGAGGTACAATTTCAACTTTTTTAACAGCTGTTTCTCTATCACTAAGTTCTTCAATAAAGTGTGTAGGAACTCCTTCTTTTTCAAGAATCTGCATAATATAATTAGTCATACGGTTATTAATTACACCTTTACCAACTATAGTTCCTTTTTTCTCTCCATTAAAAGCTGTAGCATCATCTTTATAATCTACAATAACTACATCAGGATTATCTGTTTTAAATACCTTTTTTGCTTTACCTTCATACATCTGATCTAACTTCTGCACTTTTAATACCGTCCTCTCATAAAAAATGAATGAATAAATTAACCTTAATAATTATAAGACTTATGTCTCTCATTGGCAAGTATAATTATACTCATAACAATTAGGCTTTTCTCGTTAATTTTCACAAAGCTATATCAATTACCAAATCTACCTATAAATTCTTGTACTCTGTTATTTTCCCTTGCAAATACTTCATCAGGAGTTCCATAAGAATCTATAACTCCATTTTCCATAAAAATAACCTTATCAGAAACATCTCTTGCAAAGTTCATCTCATGAGTAACAATTACCATAGTCATATGATCTGCAGCTAAATCCCTTATAACTTTTAAAATCTCCCCTGTAAGCTCCGGATCAAGAGCCGAGGTAGGCTCGTCAAAGAAAAGTATATCCGGATTCATAGCTAATGCTCTTGCAATACTAACTCTTTGTTGTTGTCCTCCTGATAATTGATATGGATACGCATTTTCTTTATCTGCTAATCCCATCTTCTTAAGCAATTCTCTTGCTTTATCTAAGACTTCCTTCTTATCTCTTTTTTGAACAACTAGGGGCGCATCTATTATATTTTTTAAAACTGAATAATGAGGAAACAGATTGAAATTCTGGAAAACTAAACCAAAGGTACCATTATATTTTATTGTACCACTGTCTTGATGCTCTAAATTAGTAGCACATCTAAGCAATGTAGATTTTCCGGAACCTGACGGACCAATAATTCCAAGTACCTCACCTTTGTCAACTGTAAAACTTATATCTTTCAACACCTCATTATTGCCAAAGGTCTTTTTTAAATTTTTAACTTCTAATAAACTCATAATCTACCCTCTAAGCCTTAAAATAATTAAGTTTTTTCTCACATTTTTCCATAATAAATGCTACAACATAGTTAAATACGTAATAAAATACCCCTGCAGCAATATATGGGGTCATACTTACTTCTGCTGAGGCAAGTTGCTTAGCTAAAGTAAACATCTCAGTAACAGCAATTACAAAGGCTAAAGAAGTATCTTTTACTAAGGTTATAACTTCATTGGTTACTGATGGAAGTACATTTTTAATTACTTGAAGTAAGATTATTCTAAAAAATGTTTGTGCCTTAGAATAACCTAGAACCTTAGCTGCTTCATACTGACCTTCCGGAATACTTTCAATACCGCCTCTAAATATTTCTGCAAAATATGCCGCATAATTAATTACAAATCCAATAATTACAGCGTAAAACCTATAATTAGTGGGAAGATTACTCATATTTACCTTAAAAATAAAATAAGGTCCAAAATAAATCACCATTAATTGAAGCATTAAAGGTGTTCCTCGCATTATAGATATATACACTTTAACCACCAATCTAAGTGGAGTGAATTTTGACATTCTTCCAAAAGACACTAATAATCCTAAAGGTAAGGAAAATATTAGTGTTAAAAAGAAAATCTCTAAGGTAACTAACATTCCACTTGATAGTTCCTGTATTAATCTAATTAAACTCATAAAACACCATCCTAAATATTATTTCTTATAACAACAAACAAGTGCCTTGATAACTCAAAGCACTTAATGTAATTCATTAATTTAATTACTTACTTGCATTCTTGCCTATACAAAGTGATCCTGGAACACCAAAGTCTGCATATTTTTCTGCAATCTTATCAACAGTTCCATCAGCTGCCATTTCATCTAAGGTTTTCTGAACCTTATCTCTAAGTTCTGTATTTCCTTTTTTGAAACCAATAGCATATTGCTCTGATGAAATCTCTTCGTCTAATACTTTAAAATCATCTTTATTTGTTCTAGAATTAATCTGATAGTAAGCTACACCTATATCAAGAGCAACTGCACTACATGCACCTTGGTCAAGATCCATAAATGCTGTATTGTACTCTGCCACTTCTGTAAGTTTCTTAAATGTATCTGTAAGATCTTTTTTATCACCCTTTAATGCTGCAAGTGCAGAAGAATCAGCTTGAGTTTCTACAACTTTTCCCTTTAAATCAGCAAAACTATTAATTCCTGAATCTTTCTTTACTACAAATACTTGCTTATTATCGATATATGGTTTAGACCAAGTATAATCATTTTCTCTTCCATTAATGGTAAAACCATTCCAGATACAAGAAATAGTTCCTGATTTAAGTTCCATATCTTTAGCATCCCAATCTATTGGTTGTTTCTTTAAAGTCCAATCATTTCTTTTACAGACTTCAGCTGCTAAATCTAAGTCAAATCCAACATACTCACCATCTTTATCTTTATATCCATATGGAGGAAATGCTGCGTCAAAACCAACTATAAATTCAGTTTTTCCACTTTTTTTACTAGTATCTTTAGACTTATCCTTACTTCCACAGCCTACTACTAAACCACCAATCATACTTACAACTAATGCAATTGCTAAAATTTTCTTCTTCATAAAATCCTCCCTAAAGATATCTTTATCGTGTTATCACTTTACCACAATGAAGTTATTTTAGCATAGGATTTATTGTTTTGTCAACACCTCGCACAGTCCTTCTCTCCTTGCTAAAATAGCCATCAGGAATATCTTTAGACACTTCTTTATGAATCTCTTTTATCTCATCTTTTATAATATCATTCATCTTAGAATATTCTGAATTTCCTGCTAAAAACTTAGAATACTTGTCCTTACTCATATAACGAAAACAACTATAAACATAAGCCTTTAAATAATCTTGTTTATTTGTAAGACTATAAGCCTCTTTATACATTCTTGCAGCTTCAATATATAGAAAGTTTTTTCCATAAGCTGCACCTAAACTTCCATAAATCTTTCCATAAAACTCTTTTGGAACTTTAGTATTCCATTCCCCATCTAACATTTCTTGATATATTAAAATAGCATCTTCAGTTTTACCAATCTTAACTAGATTATCTGCCTTTATTCTCTGTCTTTCAATAGGCTGCTGTTTCATCAATAACTCAAATAGACTTCTCATCTTATTTACTTCAGAAACAGTATAAATATTAGAGCCCTCTAAAATAGAAACGGCAATCTCCTCTACTTCTATTTCATTGTCCAAACTATTTCGAACTGTATCAGCTAGTTTAGATAAATCTAACTCATCATCTAACCAATCTGCAAGAGCACGATTAATAACTAACTCATCAACAAAGTAAAGATTATTGCAAATGAAATAACAAAGTTCTTCTATTGAATACACTCTTAGATTTAATCGTGTAATCAAATATGGATGATATGCTTTTTTTCTATGACATAAAATCAAACTGCCCATGATATCCTCCTAAAGAAATTGTTTTGGTTGTTGTAAATCCTGAATCCTTGAAAAAATCTCCAAATCCTAAATCTTTAACTATTAAATTCAAAGTAGTTTCATCTATAAATCTTATATCTATTTGTAATCTAGTTGAATAATCTGTTCGTAATTTTAACTCTGATAAATCTATATAATCTGTTTTAACATCGCCATTTAAAACATTTTCAATATGTATTTCAATCCTGTCAATGTCTTTGGGTATAACTTCAAATTTTCCATCAGCTTCATACCATGAAAAACCTGGAGCAACAATGGGAAACCATCCTTCTTTGCCATTAACCCTCATATAAACACATACTTCATCTGTCAGTTTATTCTTATCTAAGTAAATTGGAACTTTACTAGTTACATATTTTTTACTATAAGAAAGATATACTCCGCCTTTAGAAAAAAGATTATTTCCAATAAAGCTTCTTCGTCCATTAGTAATATATTTTAAAGTTTCTGGGTACCATTGATCTTCAAATCCTACACCAGTTAGAAATACTGAAGATATTACCTTTTTATCAAATATGCTTTTTACAAAATCTGTAAAACTTTCATCAGCTGTTTTATTAAGATTTGCCACAAATGGCTTAATTGCATTTAATTCATCAAGTCTTGCACTGCCAACCTTATCAACAATAATAAATTCCCTTTGTTTATCTAAATCCGGTTTAATGCTTTTTAGCATATATGCCTTCATCTCTTTTTCATCACAGGTAAATAAAGCAGACTCATACTGCCAT
>JAISGP010000127.1 GCA_031263035.1 Lachnospiraceae bacterium
TTTACACAACTTCTGCCTCTTCAGTTTCAGGAATAGCCTCACCTGCTGCCTCTGCTTCAACACTTTGGTAAACTTCTTCCACAACTTCCGGATCAGTACTTTGAGCTATACAAGCCTCCTCTTTTTCCTCATCTTTAGGCAATATTAAATTCAAAATAACTGCCATAAGAGTTGCGATAACTACCGGAGATTTTCCAAAAATAGTAGTTACCCATGTTGGAAATGCTGCCAAAGAAGCTGAAGCTTGAGTTACTCCAACGCCAAGTGCTACTGATAATCCTACAATTGATGTGGTTCTAACAGTCATTCCACCTGATGCAATTAACTTAATTCCTGTCATGGCGATTGATGCAAATACAGAAATTGTTGCTCCACCAAGAACACACTGAGGAATTGTTGTTAAAAGTGCTGAAAACTTAGGAACCAATCCTGCAATTAAAAGAATAGTTGCTCCAAGTCCAAGTACACATCTATTTATAACCTTAGTCGTTGTTACTATACCTACGTTTTGACTATAGGAAGCTGTTGGAAGTCCTCCAAAAAATGAACCTATCATATTCATAATTCCGTATCCAACAATAGCACCCTTAAGTTCCTTATTGGTAGGCTCTCTATCCATACTTCCTGTTGTTGTAGCTGTGAAATCACCAATAGCCTGAATTGCATTTATTGCAAATAAAAGACCAATAGCAATACAAGAAGATGGTTCAAATTCAATACCGAAATGCATAATTTGTGGTGCTTGGAAAAATCCTGCCGCACCAACAGCACTTAAATCTATCATTCCAAAAAATGCTGCAAGAATATATCCTACTACAATTCCTATTAATATAGATGCTAGCTTAACAAAGCCCTTACTAAAATGATTTAAAATCGTTACCACTGCTAATGTAATAAATGCAACTAACCAGTTTTTCCAGCTACCATAATTAGGACTACTAGCTCCACCTGCCATGTAATTTACAGCTGTTGGATAAAGAGATACACCTATCATAAAAACAACTGTACCTGTAACCATTGGTGGAAATAACTTACGAATTTTATCAATAAATAATCCAATAATTGCTGCCACCAATCCACCCATTAACTGAGCTCCCAAGATTGCAGCTATACTATAAGTAGATGCAATAGTTTCCATACTGGCAACATATGCAAAACTTACTCCCATTATTACAGGTAATCCTGAACCTAACCGAAAACTTCCTTTCTTCCCTATAGGAAATAGCTGTAAAAATGTTGATACTGCTGAAACAACTAAAGCAGATTGAATTAATATAACTTTATTAGGTCCATCTAGACCTGCTACTCCTGCCACTATAATAGCCGGTGTTACGCAACCAACAATCATTGCTACTACATGTTGTAATGCTAAAGGCAATGCTTGCCCAAACTTAGGTAATCCATCTAACTCAAAAATTGATGCATATGTACGTTTCCCTTTTGTATTTTCCACTGTATTTTCCTCCCCGAAAATCATGTGTAAGTTATAAACTTAATACATATAAGATTTTTTCTTTATTCAATTGTAATTTTGTACTATTTCGTTTTTTTATTTCAATATTCAGTTGTATTTCTTTTCACTATTCAATTTATCTATTTATTTTTTCTTAGAATATGGTGTATTTTCTAGGGGTAAAGTTGTTCTGAAATCTCCGTCCATTTTATAGTAAGCTCCGGCTATTGCAGGGGCTGTTGGAATGGATGTTATCTCTCCTATACCTATAGCACCACCGCAAAGATTTAGTCCGGGTTTTTCAACAATAATACTTTCCACATCCGGTGTTTTATTTGCTCTAAATAAGCCTAAGGTGCCAAATTTAGATAAAGGTTTGCAGTTTTCTAATTTATAATTTTCCGTTAAGGCAAATCCTAAAGACATAACCACGCCTCCTTCAATCTGCCCTTCAACTGCCAATGGATTAATTGCTCTTCCCACATCATGAGCCGCAACTATTTTTTCAACCATTCCTTCTTCATTCAATACACAGACTTGAGTTGCATAACCATATGCCACATGAGAAACTGGATTTGGCACGTCACATCCAAGAGGGTCTGTTTTAGCTAAATATTCACCTTTATATTCTTTTCCTTCAAGTTCATCAAGAGACTTATTTTGCAAGTCTATATTAATTTTTTCACAAGCTCTCTTTGTAGCTTCCCCTGTAACTAATGTTTGTCTTGACCCTGAAGTAGTTCCGGAGTCTGGAGAATTACTTGTGTTTGAAGCATCATAATCAATATATTCTTTAGACACTCCTGTATATTCACCAACGATTTGAGCAAGGACAGTTCCAAGACCTTGACCGATGCAAGAAGCTCCTGAATGAATTACAATTTTTCCATTTTCAACGCAAAGTCTTACTCTTCCATAATCAGGAATTCCAACACCAACTCCTGCATTTTTCATTGCACAAGCAATACCTACGTATTTATTATTTGCAAATACATCTTTTACGGCTTCCAAAGTTTCGACTAATGCCGTACTTTCATCAACAATCTGCCCATTAGGCAAGCACATGCCTGGCTTAATAGCATTTCTATATCTAATTTCCCAAGGACTTATACCAATTAAATCTGCCATCTTAGTAAGCATCATTTCCATTCCAAAGCAAGTCTGGGTTACACCAAAACCTCTAAAAGCCCCTGCCGGAGGATTATTTGTATAATAAGCTTTCCCGTCAATTTCAAAATTCTGATAATTATAAGGTCCTGCTGCATGAGTACAGGCTCTTTCTAATACCGGACCACCAAGAGATGCATAAGCTCCTGTATCTGAAATTACACTAGCTTTAACTCCTTGAATAATACCGTTTTCGTCACAACCTAATGTAAACTTCATATCCATAGGATGGCGTTTTGGATGAATAAGTATACTTTCTTTTCTTGTAAGTTTAACTTTTACAGGTTTCTTTGAAAGATATGCCACAAGAGCAGCATGATGCTGAACAGCCATATCTTCTTTACCACCAAAACCTCCACCTACAAGTTTATTTATAACACATACTTTTTCTTTAGGAAGTCCCAGTAGTTCTGCACATTCCCTCCTGGTATCATAAGTTCCCTGATCTGATGAATAAATTAAAACTCCATCATCACTTGGCATTGCAATTGCACACTCCGGTTCAAGAAAGGCATGTTCTGTAAAAGGAGTATGAAATTCATCTTCCAATACATATTTAGACTTTTCAATTGCTTCCGTAGCATTTCCCCTTGAAATATGTTTATGTGCCAGAAGATTGCCTTCCTTGTGAACTAAGGGTGCATCTTCTTTCATAGCCTCATAGGGACTTGCCACAAAGGGTAATTCTTCATACTCTATTTCAACTAACTTCTTAGCTTCTTCCACTATATCCAATGTTTTAGCCGCAACTAATACAATTGCATCACCTAAATATCTTGTTGTTTTACCTACTCCAATTAAGGCATCCCAATCTTGTTTTAAATGACCTACTTTAACGTCTCCTGGAATATCAGCCGCAGTATAAACTCCTACAACTCCCTCTAATTCTTTCGCTTTAGAAATATCAATAGAAAGAACCTTAGCTCTTGGATACATTGCTCTTATAGCAGAAGCATAAATTAATCCTTCTACTTCCATATCATCAACATATTCCCCTGTACCTAAAACCTTCTCTCTTGCATCCAGTCGATGAACTTTTTTACCGATTTTCCACTCCATATCCTCCTTAGGAATAGGGAGATTTTCTCTTTTAATCTTAGCTGCCAAAATAACAGCATCAATTATCTTCTTATATCCAGTACATCTGCAAATATTATTTCTTAGTGCAAATGCAGCTTCGGATCTTGTGGGATTATCATTTTCATCCAGCAAAGCTTTAGTGCAAATAACCATGCCCGGAATACAAAATCCACACTGTACAGCTCCTGCTTCAGCAAAAGAATAAGCATATAACTCTTTTTCGCCTTCACTTAAACCTTCTACTGTAATAATACTTTTCCCATCCACCTTTGATAAAGTTGGAATACAAGCTTTCGTAGGTTTACCATCAACTAATACTGTACAAGTTCCGCATGCTCCCTCACTACAACCATCTTTTACTGATTTACACTTGCACACATCACGTAAAAAAGGAAGAAGTTTAAGATCTAAGGATGTTTCGAAGGTTTTTCCATTAACTTTTATTTTATATATTGAACCATCCACATTTTTCTCCTACTCTAGATTTTGTCTGACTACTCAATCTAAATTTTGCAGATAAAATTTATAAAGTACTATAGTGGATTTAAAATATTTTCTAGTTTTCTACAGATTTATAAATATGATTTAAGACCATCTCTTCTGCGGTGCTAAAATAATCATCAATATCAAATTCGTCTGGATCAATAAGACTTTGAACCGATGCACCTTCTAATAAAGAAACTGCTAGAAATGGTATATTCTCTTTATTTTTTTCATCTATATTTGGATAGAACTTAATTATAATCTCTCGAATTGAATCACGCCATTCTGTATAAGATTCTTGAAAACATTTACGTATTTTTTCATCAATCTTAGACTGAATTATGAAATTCATTTCTCCAAAATCATAATCTCTTTTTTTCTGAAGCATATATTTTTTTTGTTGAAAAAATACATGAAGTTGACCTTCTAATGTGTCTGGATTCTGTTTTTTATCAACTCTTCTATGACTATAGAATTCTTCTAAAATACGATTCTGTAGCTCTTCCATAAGCTGCTGTTTAGTTTTGTAATAATAATGAACATTAGATTGAACCATGCCTGCATTTTCAGCAATTAAGTGCATTCTAGTGCCATTAATAGTTACTTCATTTACAACTTTTAGAGCTGCATGGAGTATTTTTTCCTCTGCTTCAGAATATCTTTTTCCTTCTTCCAATTCTATGCCTCCTACCTAAATCTCCCTGCCAATCAAGAAAATTCATATAGAGGTAGTATAGCAATTAAAGGAAAAATTTGCAATTATTTAACCAGAATAATACTTTAATTCCTATCTATTTTTGTATAAAACTCACCCCTATTTGCAAATAATTTTTAATCAAACTTATCTTTTTTATACAAACTATTTATAAATACCTTTTAAAAATCTGTTCTTTCTCCTCTAAAAACATATTTTCCAAGTTTTTCATTAATAATCTTTCTCTCTTTTGCGACTAGCTTTCCTCTAAGAAAAACCATCTCGGGTAATCCTGTTACTTTCATGTCTTCATAAGGTGTATTGTCGCAAATACTATTCATATCTTTTGCTGAAATTATCCTAGTGATATTTTTATTCCAAATAACAATATCTGCATCACTTCCTTCTTTAATAGTTCCCTTGTTGGGATACATTCCAAACAGTTTAGCAGGTTGCTCTGAAAGAAGACCACACATGTCTGAAACAGTTATTTTACCTTTTGTTACGCCAAAGTGATAGATTAAAACCGGTCTTTCTTCTGTTCCAGGAATACCACCTGGAATTTTAGTAAAATCATCCTTACCACGAGTCTTTTGGTTGGACATATTAAAACTACAGTGATCTGTTCCTATTGTTTGAACTTCACCATTTAGCAACCCTTTCCAAATGGCTTCTATATCCTCTTCTTTCCTTAGAGGAGGTGAACAAACATATTTAGCAGCACTAAACCCATCTTTACCATAGACACTATCATCTAAAAGAAGATATTGAGGACAAGTTTCAACATATACCTTTTGTCCATTTTCTCTGGCACATCTTACTTCCTCTAAACTTAGTTTTGAGCTAAGATGAACTATATTAACTGGAGTATCCACTAAACCGGCTATAACTAACAATCTATGAATAGCCTCTGCTTCTGCTTCTTTTGGTCTACTTAAAGGATGCAATGAAACGCTGTTTTTATTGTTACTCTTAAGTTCTTTTATTAAACTATCAATAAGTTCCCCGTTTTCGCAGTGAACTCCAACTATTCCATTTTCATCTTTTACAGCTTTTAAAATCTCATAAATCTCTCCATCATTTACTTTTAGATTGGAATAAGCCATATATAATTTATATGAATTAACTCCCCTGTTAGTCATATCTTTTATTTCTTTTTTTATATCACTATTCCAATCTGTAATTGACATATGAAAGCCATAATCACAAGAAGATTTTCCATCAGCCAACTTATGCCAATTATCTAAAGCCTGATTAAGAGTTTCCCCTTTTTCTTGAGTTGTAAAATCAAGGATTGTTGTAGTTCCTCCGGCAATAGCCGCTTTTGTTCCGGAATAAAAATCATCAGCAGTATGAAAGTCACCGGCATCTAGATCAAAATGAGTATGAGTATCTATAAATCCTGGGAAAATCAGCTTATCTTTTGCATCAATTATTTGAATTTCTTCACCCGGAAATTCTTCTTTTAAATCAGATGCAATAAGGCTTTTCCCTATCTTTACAATCTTTTCCCCTTGAACAAATATATCTTCTAAATCAACACCCTTTGAAGAAACCACCTGTCCATTTTTTATTAGAATACCCAAATTTATCACCGCCCTTATTTAAACAACATGAATAATGTAATCTAATCCCTTTAAGTTTTAACCAAATATATAAGATAACTCTTTTTCCTAGTCATATTGTTTTAGAAACATAGCATTATCATTTTGTATTCATCATCTTACAAATACATATAAGAATAATCTTTATCTAGTGCTAAAATACCTGATTTAATTTCTTTATCCAAGCCTTCATTTCCTTCAAGTAATTCATAAGTATTCACCTTACCATTCAAGCGAGTTTTCACCTTCATATTACTTCGATTTAATACAAAATATCCTTCATTTGTACTATTATTAAAATCTTCTTCATTTGCAAATAAAGTAAATTTATCTTTATAAGGTGCTGAAATATAAGGACAAAAACTCTTGCAATTTCCACATTCATTACACATATAATCAACGTGAACAATAAATGGCATTTTACTTTCCGGCACTTTTACGCTTACATTGGCTCTATTTGGACATACATCTACGCAATTTTCGCATACATGACTACATTCAAGACAACGTTCACTTTCACTATTAACATTATTTGAATGAACTAAAACGCCTTTTTTCTTAGCAATACTTTCAATGTCACCTTTATAGTCAATAGGTGCATTAGCTGATTTCCCTAAAATATGATTAGCACAAGTTGTAGCATCCTTAATTCCAAGAACTATAGTTTTAGGTCCTCTAGCCCCATCTCCAATAACGTAAACACCTGAAAGTTTAGTCTCCATAGTCTTTTCATCAAATACAGGAGTACCTTTTTCATTTAACTCTACCCCAAGATTTTGATAAACTGAACTATCTACCTTTTCTCCTAAAGAAGCAATAATAGTATCTGCCTTTACACTTACTTCTTCATCAGTTTCTACAGGCTTTCTTCTTCCACTTTCATCCTCTTCTCCAAGAACGACTTTTTTGCAAATAAGAACTCCATTCTTCTGCTCTTTAGGAGCTAAAAGTTCTTTGAAAATAACCCCTTCTTCTAATGCTTCAAGTAATTCTTCTTCATCAGCAGGCATGTATCTTTTAGTTCTACGATATACTACAGTTACATCTTCTACACCCTTAATACGTTTTGCCATACGGGCTGCATCCATAGCTGTATTACCGGCACCAATTACCACAACATGCTTTCCAAGAGTAATACTACTCTCATCTTCTTTGGCTGCTTTTAAAAATGAAATAGCGTTTAATTCTTTTTCTGTTTTAACTCCAATTGGCATCCCCTTATTAGCACCTAGAGCTAAAACTATATTTTCATATCCTTGAGTTTTTAAATCATTAAGACTATGTACATCTGTATTCATCTTAAATTCAACACCATAGGCTTTAGCAAGTTCCACATCTTTACTAATGGCATCATTACTAATACGAAAGCCTGGAATTACATTTCTAACAGTTCCACCTGGGTTACTTGCCTTATCAAATATTGTAACAGAAATTCCTGCCCTACTAAGTAGCATACCACAAGCTATTCCTGCCGGTCCTGCACCAATAATAGCAACAGATTTAGACTGTTTATTTGATATTTTGGCATTATCTAATGCGTTATTATATGAAGCCTCTGCAGCTTCTAATTTAGTTTTTCGTATATTTACAGGCTCTTCATAGAAATTTCTAGTACATTTACTCATACACCTATGATTACATAAAGTTCCGGTCATAAATGGAAGTGGGTTTTTATCTAAAATAACTTGTAATGCTTCATCAGTTTTACCTTCTCCCACTAATTTTACATATGTAGGAATATCTTGACCTATTGGACACCCTTCACTACAAGGTGCAATAAAGCAAGAAGTAAGAGGTACCTTCTCCTCTATCTTTCTTGATGGTAGTGGTTTAATAGGTTTAACATGATGAATATCTTTTTTAATTTCTTCAATTAATTTTCCTAAGCCCTCTACATCTATTCCTTTGAAATCACTATAGTTTTGAGCAGCCAGCTTATTTGCAATCTGAATATTACGATTGTATCCACCTGGTTTTAAAAGAGTTGTTGCTACTGTAATTGGCCATATTCCCAGTGAGAATATTTTGTCAATATTAAAGTAGTCTGCCCCCCCTGAATAGGAAATTCTAAGTTTACCATTAAAAGCTTTACTTAATTCATAAGAAACTGTTAAAGATAATGCACATAAGGATTTTCCCGACATATACATTTCTTCACTTGGCAATTCTTTTCTGGTTACATCAACAGGAAAAGTATTGGTAATTTTAACTCCAAATTCAAGATTTTTCGACTTTGCTAAAGCATCAAGTCTGGTTAGCATTGGAACTGCATCTTCAAATTGCAAATCATCTTTAAAATGAAAATCTGAAAATGCCACATAGTCATATCCCATACTGTCCATAATATCTCTTGCTTTTTCATAGCCTAGCAAAGTAGGATTACATTTTACAAATGTGTTTAAGTTTTTCTCATTAATTAAATATGATGCAATACTTTCAATTTCTTCCGGTGGACAACCGTGAAGAGTTGAAACTGTGGCACTTTTACATATATCAGAATTAATACTATCAATATATTCATCTGTTATATGTAAAAATTTATCCTTATTATTTTTTAACCAAAGAATACATTTTTTAAATACCGGATGGTCTTTTGCTTCAATCATATCATCTAAAAATTTATTGATTTTCTCCGACTTAACCCCTGCCAAATCATATCCAACACTTATATTGAATACAAAACCATCTTCTGCACCTAAATTCCATTCCTTTGCTAAAACCTTTAAAGCAACCCATGCCTTTACATACTCTGCATATGCCTGTGGAACATAAAGTTCTGTAGACCATTCACAGTTATAACATTCATCATCTGCCAAAATACAAGGTTTACTTACAGGTAAATCCTCTCCATCAAGTATTTGAACTGTTTTAAGTTCAAAAAATCTAGCCCCTGTAAGATATCCTGAAATAATATTTTGAGCTAATTGAGTTGCCGGACCTGCCGCTGGGCCAAAAGGTGTTTCAATCTTTTCCCCAAAGATATTTAAAAACTTATTTTGCTCAGCTTGATACTGCTTTTTAACACCAAACACCGAATTATTTTTCTTCTCTTCCCCAAGAATCCACTCCATCAAATTGCCAAAGGGAATAGGTGTCATTTTATCACTCATTATTCGCCCTCCTTATTTTATATTTAAAAGTTCCCCAAAACTTTTATTGCAAATTCTAATATTTATCCATTAATTCTATCTGCTAATTTCTTAGCTTCACATCTAGCATCTGCCCAAGCCTTTGCTTCATCAATTACAAGAAGCTCTCTATCTTTCATAAGAACCTTACCATTGCAAATAGTAGTCTTTGTCATACTTCCATTTACACCAAATAACAAATGGCTATTAATATTATCGGCTGTTAATGGAGTTACCGGATCATACTCTACAACTATTACATCTGCTGCAGCTCCTGATTCTAATATTCCAAGAGGTGCATTAAAGTATCTATTTGCCATTTTTCTATTTCCTTCAAAAAGCATACTTGGTATTTCACCCCATGCAGCATTTGCATCACAAAGAGAATGTTTATGAAGAAGATTACCTACTTTGTAGCTCTCATACATATCATGGGTATATCCATCTGTTCCGAGACCGGTAAGAATTCCTTTTTGGAAAATTTTCATTGTAGGTGGACAACCACAAGCATTTCCCATATTAGATTCCGGATTGTGAACTACCATTGTGTCTGTCTCTTTTAATAAATCCATCTCCTGCTCATTAATATAGATACAATGAGCTGTAATAGTTTTAGGTCCTAAAATATCATGATCCATAAGACGATTTACTATTCTGGTTCCGTATTTATGTAAAGAATCATATAAATCTTCAATACCTTCTGCCACATGAATATGTGCTCCTACATCATCAGGCATATTCTTTCTACATAAATCCAAGGTTTCATTGGACATGGTAAATTGGGCATGCATACCCATCATAGCCTTAACCATGTCACTATTTTTTTCTTTTGTATATTTTATAAAATCAGTGTTTTCTTTAATGGCAGCTCTAGATTTTTCCATGCCATCTCTATCAGAAACTTCATAACATAAACAAGTACGAACACCTAACTTATCCGCAGCATCAGCTATTCTAAATAAGCTTCCTTCTATAGCTCCATAACTTGCATGATGGTCAAATACTGTAGTCACACCATTTTTAATACAATCCATATAAGTGGCTATAGCACTCATATATGTTCCATCTAAAGTAAGATTTCTATCTATAGTCCACCACATTCCATCAAGAATGTCCAAAAAACCATTTGGATTATACCCTTTTACTGATAGTCCTCTTGCAAATGCACTATAAATATGCTCGTGAGTATTTATTAATCCCGGCATTATAAGATTGCCCTTAGCATCAATAATCTCAGCATTTGGAAACTCTTTTTTTAATTCTTCATAGTTTCCAACCTTAAGAATTTTCTCTCCATCAATTAAGACTCCTCCTTTCTTAATTAATGGATTGTTCTTATCTCGAGTTATTACTCGTCCCTCTCCAATTAAAATCATAGTACGTCCCCTTTCACTTCTTAAAAATTTGTTTTCTATTATTTCTTATCTTTACTATTGATATCTTTTTCTAAATAACTTATATGTTTTCCAAACTAAATAATAGTTTTTATATTTTTGATTTATTATTTCTTATACTTATGATTTTGTATTGACTGTTCAATCTAATTTTTACATAGAATTGTATTATTTTCTACTAACTTGTGTCAATCTACTTATTATTCAATTAACAATTTTTTTATTATTCTTTATAAATAATTACTAACCGTTCTCTATATTTATCTCTTAATTTTGCCGAAATAGCAATGTTTTTCACATCTATTTAGGGTTATCCGATTTTATTGACCATTCAAACTATTTGAATAGTACCACAGCTTTAAAAGAAATGCAAGTACAAATATCAAAAATATTTTTAGAAAACCTAAAAAATTTTTAGTTTTCCTATTGACTTATTAAAAATTTCTGTTATTATGGGTTCATAAAGATGAAAGGGAAATAGGAAATGACTCTTGGGATTTTAAAACAGATGGCAAATGGAATTTCTATTCAATTTGGATCTGATTGTGAAGTTGTAATACACGACCTTACTAAAAAAAGCATTAAAAAATCTATTGTATTTATTGCCAATGGACATATTACCGGCAGAAAAAAAGGGGATGGCCCATCCTATGTAGTATTAGAAACTTTAAAAAAGGATCCTAAAAAAATAAAAGACCACCTTGGGTATCTTACCAAAACTGCTGATGGGAAAACTCTTAAATCTTCTACTATTTTTATTAGAGACGAAAAAGATGGACCTATAAAATATATATTTAGTATTAATCACGATATTACTAATTTATTATATTTACAAGAAAGCATAAACGCATTAGTTAGTAAGAATGCTGAAAATCCTAATCCGGAAGAGCGAAACAAAGAACCTGAAAAAATCCAAACAAATGTGGCTGATTTACTTGATGAATTAATTGCTCAATCAGTTAAAATTATCGGAAAGCCCGCTTCTCTTATGAATAAAGATGAAAAAATAGAGGCTATTCGCTTTTTAAATGATTCCGGTGCTTTTCTTATAACTAAATCCGGAGACAAGGTTTCCAAATACTTTAATATTTCAAAATATACATTATACAGTTATATTAAAACTGAGTAAATTATATTTGGAACATATCCAAGTAATTTATATAAACATTAAAAGTATTTGCAAATATATTTGCAAAAGAAGGAGGGTATAATGAAAGAAATCAAATGGGTAAAAAATACAATGCCTAAAACAGATGATAAAAATCTTTCTGTTATGGCATTAGAGGAGGTGGAAAAAGCAAGGAATTTCCATAAAACTATTCCCGGATATGCACCTACTCCTTTAGCCCATCTAGAAAACATGGCTAAGTTCTTAGGATTAAAAGATGTTTGCGTAAAAGACGAGTCTTATCGCTTTGGTTTAAATGCATTTAAAGTACTTGGTGGCTCCTATTCTATGGCTAAGTATATTGCTAAACAGACCAACAGAGCTATTGAAGAATTAGACTTTGCTACTCTCACATCAGACAAACTTAGAAAAGAATTTGGTCAGGCAACATTCTTTACTGCAACTGACGGAAATCATGGTAGAGGAGTGGCTTGGGCTGCCAATAAACTTGGACAAAAAGCTGTTGTATTTATGCCAAAGGGAACTACCCAGAACCGCCTCAATCATATTTTAGCTGAAAACGCTACTGCTACTATTGAAGAATTAAATTATGACGACTGTGTCAGACTTGCTGATGCAGAAAGTAAAAAAGTTCCTAACGGTATTATGGTTCAAGACACTGCTTGGGAAGGTTATGAAGAAATTCCATCTTGGATTATGGAAGGATACGGAAGCATGGCTATGGAAGCCACAGAACAACTAAATGATATGGGAATTAAAAGACCAACTCATGTATTTGTTCAAGCTGGTGTAGGATCTCTTGCGGGAGGTGTAGCCGGTTACTTTATAAATAAATACCCAGAAAATCCACCAATAATAGTTGTTGTTGAAGCTGACACAGCTGCATGCCTTTATAAGGGTGCTGTTGCCGGTGACGGAGCTGAATATAATGTTGACGGAGATATGCCAACTATCATGGCAGGACTTGCTTGCGGAGAACCAAATACTACATCTTGGGATATTCTTAAGAACCATGTAGACACATTTGTTGCTGCACCAGACTGGGTTACAGCCGAATCTATGCGAGTTCTTGCAGCACCTATAAAAGGTGACCCACAAGTTACATCTGGAGAATCAGGTGCCGTTCCTTTTGGGGTACTATTCGAAACTATGACTAATCCAGATTATGCTGATTTAAAAGCTGCTTTAAAACTTGATGAAAATAGCCAAGTACTTCTCTTCTCAACTGAAGGTGATACTGACCCAGAAAGATACAAAGAAATTGTATGGGATGGAAAAGACTATAAATAAAAATTATATTGCAAATAAAAAACAAATTTTTTTATCTATATTTTAGATTAACTAATCAATCTAATCATACATTTTGCTAACACTAATTTTATTTAAATATAAGGTTAGTGTTAGCACCCCAACTTTTGTATATATGATGAATTATTTCATCATTAAATAAAGAACTATTTCAAAAAACAAATAATTAATAGGAGGATGTTATGGATTATAACAAAATTAAAGAAGCTGCAAATGGTTATGAAAAAGAGATGACTGCATTTCTACGTGCAATCGTTAAAAACCCTGGTGAAAGTTGTGATGAGGAAGCACATATCACTACTATTGCAAATGAAATGAAAAAAGTAGGATTTGATGAAGTAATTATCGACCCTCAAGGTAATGTTATTGGATTTATGGGAACCGGTGATAAGATTATAGCCTTTGATGCTCATATTGATACTGTAGGTATTGGAAATATTGAAAACTGGGATTTTGATCCATATGAAGGTTATGAAAACGAAACAGAAATTGGCGGACGTGGAGTATCTGATCAATGTGGTGGTATTGTATCAGGTGTTTATGGTGCCAAAATCATGAAAGAACAAAACTTAATTCCAGATGGTTATAAAATCATGGTAGTGGGTACTGTTCAAGAAGAAGACTGTGATGGACTTTGCTGGCAATACATTATTAATGAGGATAAAATTCGTCCTGAATTTGTTGTATCAACCGAACCAACTGACGGTGGTATTTATAGAGGACAAAGAGGACGTATGGAAATACGTGTTGATGTTAAAGGTGTTTCTTGTCATGGTTCTGCTCCGGAACGTGGAGATAATGCTATTTACAAAATGGCAGATATAATTAATGATATTAGAGCCTTAAACAATAATGGGTCTGGAGAAAGCACAGAAATCAAAGGTTTAGTAAGAATGTTGGAAGAAAAATATAATCCAGAATTTGAAGAGGCTAATTTCCTTGGAAGAGGTACTGTTACTGTATCTCAAATCTTCTATACATCTCCAAGTCGTTGTGCTGTTGCTGATTCTTGTGCTATATCTTTAGATAGACGTATGACTGCAGGTGAAACTTGGGAAAGTTGTCTTGAAGAAATTAGACAACTTCCGGCTGTAAAGAAATATGGCGATGATGTAACTGTATCTATGTACAACTATGATAGACCATCATATAAAAACTTAGTTTATGAAATCGAATGTTATTTCCCAACTTGGGTAATACCTAAAGACCATAAAGTAACTAAAGCATTAGAGGATGCATATAAAGCTCTTTACGGAGAAAAGAGAATTGGTGCTCCTGTTACTATGGCTCTTCGTGGCGACAAACCTATGACTGATAAATGGACATTCTCTACAAATGGTGTTTCTATTATGGGTCGTAACGGAATTCCATGTATCGGTTTTGGACCTGGTGCCGAAGCTGAAGCTCATGCTCCAAACGAAAAAACTTGGAAACAAGATTTAGTAACTTGTGCAGCAACATACGCTGCTCTTCCACTTTCATACGTAAAATAATCATGTATGAAAAAATACTTACAATTATACTAATAATCGGGATTGTATTATGTTATCCCAGCAAGATTATTTAAGCTAATACAACAAAATTTTAGAAAACATTAGCTACTAAATTTTCTTATAAATTCAGTAGCTAGTGTAAATATAATAATTACACAAGTAATATCTAACAAATTAAAATTAAAAAAATTTAGGAGAGATAAAAATTATGGATAAAACATTACAAGGATATATTGATAAACTTAATGCTTTAAATTTCAAAGAAATGTACAACAAAGACTTCTTCCTTACTTGGGAAAAATCTGATGATGAAATCGAAGCTGTATTTACAGTTGCTGATGCTCTTAGATATATGAGAGAAAATAATATTTCAACAAAGGTGTTTGAAAGTGGACTTGGTATCTCTTTATTTAGAGATAATTCAACTCGTACTCGTTTTTCATTTGCAAGTGCTTGTAATCTTCTAGGTCTTGAAGTGCAAGATTTGGACGAAGGTAAATCTCAAGTTGCTCATGGAGAAACTGTTCGTGAAACTGCAAATATGATTTCTTTTATGGCTGATGTTATCGGTATTCGTGATGATATGTATATCGGTAAAGGTAATAAATATATGCATGAAGTTGTTGATGCTGTAACTGCCGGAAATAAAGATGGTATTTTAGAGCAAAAACCTACTTTAGTTAATCTTCAATGTGATATTGACCATCCTACACAAGCTATGGCAGATATGCTTCATATTATTCATGAATTTGGCGGAGTTGAAAATCTTAAAGGTAAAAAACTTGCTATGACTTGGGCATACTCTCCTTCTTACGGAAAACCTTTATCAGTACCTCAAGGAATTATTGGTCTTATGACTAGATTTGGAATGGATGTAGTTCTTGCTCACCCAGAGGGATATGAAGTTTTCCCTGAAGTAGAAGAAGTTGCAAATAAAAATGCTAAAAAATCAGGGGGTTCATTTAAAAAAGTTAATACAATGGCAGAAGCTTTTGAAGATGCAGACATTGTTTATCCAAAGAGCTGGGCTCCATTTGCAGCAATGGAAAAACGTACAGACCTTTATGCAGAAGGTGACCAAGCCGGTATCGATAAGTTAGAAAAAGAACTTCTCGCTCAAAATGCTGAACATAAAGATTGGGCTTGTACTGAAGAAATGATGGCTAAAACTAAAAATGGTAAAGCTCTTTATATGCACTGTTTACCTGCTGATATTACAGGACTTAGCTGTAAGGAAGGTGAAGTTGATGCTTCTGTTTTCGATAGATACAGAGATCCACTTTATAAAGAAGCTAGTTTCAAACCATATATTATTGCTGCTATGATTTTCCTTGCTAAATTTGAAAATCCACAGGAAATACTAAAAAAACTTGAGGATCGTGGTATTAATCGTGTTTTTGAGTAAAAGAATTTATTATACGAGTAAATATTAAAAAACAATTGTACACGACATAGTCTTTGTCATGTACAGTGTTTCATAAAAGACAATTCTTTAATAGCTTTTATTTTATGAAATACAATAACTTAGTAGTTAATGACTTATTAAAATTGAACTATATAATATGAGGGGAAAATATATGAGTAAAAAACGTGTAGTTCTTGCCTTAGGTGGAAATGCATTGGGAAATAATCTTCCGGAACAATACTTGGCAGTACAAGAAACTGCTAGAGCTATTGCTGATTTAATTGAAGATGGAAATGAAGTTATTATTTCTCATGGTAATGGACCACAGGTAGGAATGATAAATAATGCTATGGCAGCATTTGCAAAGACTGAACCGAAACATCCACATGTAACTCCACTTTCAGTTTGTGTAGCTATGAGTCAGGCTTATATTGGATATGATTTGCAAAATGCTTTAAAAGAAGAACTTCTTAATCGGGGAATTAAGAAAAATGTGGCAACTGTTATAACCCAAGTTAGAGTTGACCCAGAAGATCCAGCATTTTCTTCTCCTTCTAAACCAATCGGGGCGTTTATGAGCAGAGAAGAAGCTATCAAAGCTGAAAAATCCGGAATACAAGTTATGGAAGATGCAGGACGTGGCTATCGTAGGGTAGTTGCATCACCAAAGCCAAAAGAAATTGTTGAAATCGACACTGTTTCTGACTTGCTTAATGCAGGAGAAGTGGTTATCGCCAGCGGGGGTGGCGGTATTCCGGTAATTCGAGAAGGAAATCATCTTAAAGGTGTCGGCGCTGTAATTGATAAGGATTTCGCAAGTTGTCTTCTTGCTAAACAGGTAAACGCAGATGTCCTTATAATTCTTACAGCAGTTGAAAAAGTTGCTTTAAACTTTGGTAAACCAGATGAAAAGTGGTTGGATGAGATAAGTGTAAATGAAGCAAAAGGATATATTAAAGAAGGACATTTTGCACCTGGTTCTATGCTTCCTAAGGTACAAGCTGCAGTTGAATTTGCAGAAAGTGGCAATGGACATACCTCTCTTATCACACTACTTCAAAAAGCAAGAGATGGAGTTAACGGAAAAACCGGTACAAGAATTTCTTTATAAATTTATTAATTCACTCACATTTGTATGGCACTGTATTTACTCTCCTTTGTTACAGTGCCTTTTTTCTATATTTTACAAAAAAAATCTTATATTTAAATTGACATAACTAGTATTCCTTAAAATTATATAGTAACTTCTAGACATTCGGTTTATAATAATAATTTCTATTGTTTTAATCCTGAAAATTACTATAATAATATTAATTGATTGTTTAATATATTTTTCTATAACTATTTTTTAATTCAAAGTATTGATATGTTTCGAAAGGAAATGATTATGGAAGGCAAAAATATTGGATGTGTAATTATGGCTTCTGGAATAAGTAGACGTTTTGGATCAAATAAATTATTGGCACATTTAGATAATAATACTCTTATATTTGATAAAGTATTAGAAGCTACAGACACGCCTTCATTTGCAAATAGAGTTGTTATTACAAGGCATAAAGAAATCAAGGAAATATGCAATGAGAAAAACGTACGTGCTTTCTGTCACTGCTACCCTAATCAAAATGAGACTATTCGACTTGGAATAACTATTCTTTTAAAACATACTCCCAATCTTTTTGGTTGCCTTTATACTGTATCTGATCAGCCTTTTTTAACTAAAAAAAGTCTTGAAACTATGGTCAAGACTTTCAAAGAAATCAATTCTCCTGATGCTATTTGCAGACTTTCTTACAATGGAATTCCTGGTAACCCTGTACTTTACGGAAGTGAGTATTTTTCTGAATTAGCTACTATACCTAGTGGTTTTGGTGGTGGTTATATTTTAAAGAAATATCCTGAAAAAATAACTCTCATTCCAGCTGAAAATGAGATGGAATTATTTGACATTGATACACCAACTGATTTGCAAAAGGCTGTTGAATATAATTCTAGACTTCATTAATATATCTAATTCACTCTTAATTATATTTGACATTTCATTCAACATATGAATATTATAATAATACATCTTTTTTTAAATTATCCTACTTAGTTGAGATACTATATTTTTATTCTAATGGAGATTTTTGATTACCTATTGTCTCCCACATTCAGTAGTTTGCCCTAACAGTATCTCTAACCCATGAAAAAGTGTATCAAGTATATAAGTTAAGCTCTCTTCTACCGCTTTAACACTGCCCGGAAGATTTATTATTAAAGTATTATTTCTAATAACACTTACTCCACGACTAAGCATAGCTCTTTTAGTAATTTGAATACTATACATACGAATAGCTTCAGCAATACCAGATGCATTTCTAGTAGCAATTTTAAGTGTAGCTTCTGGAGTAATATCTCGCTTTGAAAAACCTGTTCCTCCTGTAGTCAATACCAAATCACAGCCTAATTCATCACTCATATTAATCATTTCATTAGAAAGCAATTCTTCTTCATCTGGAAGCAACTTATAATCAATTACTGCATACTTATCCTTAGGCAAAAGATCCATAATCTTTTTACCACTTAAATCTTCTCTTTCACCACCATATCCTTTGTCGCTGGCTGTTATTATTCCTACTTTAAACATAATTTATCACCTCACTGCTTTTAATACTTTGGTTTTCATAACTTAATATATATTCTCTTTAAAACTTTTCCTATTTAAACTTATGAAGCCTAGTTTCTTTTTCTAATTTCCCCTTTTATTTCAAAGTATTATTTACAAAATGTCCCGACTTTCCGCCATCTTTTTCTAATAAAGTTACATCACTAATTTTCATTGTTTTATCTATAGCTTTACACATATCATAAATAGTTAAAAGGCTTATAGTAACTCCTGTTAAAGCTTCCATTTCTACCCCTGTTTTTCCAACACAAGATGCTTCACATATTGCCTGAACATAATTATTCTCCTGATTTATAGAAAAATCCACTTTACAATTAGTTAGCCCAATATTATGACAAAGGGGAATTAATTCACAGTTTTTCTTTGCACCCATAATTCCTGCAATTCTTGCAATTCCAAGTACATCACCTTTTTTATTATCTCCATTTATGATTGAATTCATAACTTGTTCATTTACATAAATTCTACCCATAGCTTTTGCAACTCTATAAGTTGGATACTTTTCATGAATATCTACCATTACTGCCTCGCCTTTTTCATTAAAATGAGTTAAATCTGCCATATATATTTTTCCTCCAAATTTACTTATTTATATTTTGTAAAAACACTTTACTAATACTTTCGAAAAATAACTTTTATATTCAAGTAAATATGTCAAATAATTAAATAAACAAAAGCTATATCTTTTTCTTTTATAAAGTTTCAATTTGTAATAATCCCATCAACACTTCTTTAATTATTCGAACATAGATATATAAATTTCCTTAATATCTTTTCTTTCTAACTCTTCACCTATTTTTATAGCACTTTTTTTATGTTTTTCACTATCACATTTATTTAAAACTACAATAAATTTTCTACTGTCTACATCTTTTCTTCCCGCTTTTTCAGATGAAATAATATTTGCAACATCTTCCTCATCTATAATATGATCACTATTTACATCTAAGAATTTCATTACACCATCTGGATTAAAACAGAATTCCGAAACTCTTTTTCCTATTACGTCTAATCCCACTACATAAATCACTATATTAGTTTTATCAAAAATTACAGGTTCTTGTTCTCTTGGCACCTTTAAAGGCTTTCCTGCTGCCCCATCTGCTTCAATAAATACTAATTCTGATATATCTAAATATTTTTCTAATTCCTCACTTTTTAACCCACTTAGCTTATTAAAATCATCATGTCTTTTACTTCCCCAAAAATACACGTCTTCTTTATTTTCTATATCTCTATTGTCTGTTCTGAAATTCTCGTCTTTTATCTTTTCTATCTCCACTTTTGATTTATTATTCTTATTCCCCATTTCACTTTGTAATCCTTCTATTTTAGTTCCCACTACTGCAAATGAACCCCGTCCCCACAATCTTCTTACTTCTGAAATATTATTTGCAAATAATTCTCCATTAGGTTTCCAAATATGTGTACTGGTAGTTACTAATGTATGGAAGCCGTTTTTACTAGCTCTATCAGCCAAAGCATACATTAAGCTAGTTTTCCCTCCTGCTCCAACAATAGAAACAATATTGTTGCTTTCTTTTAAAAATGTAAATGCATCATCTAAATCTGTTTCTATTAATCTACTATCATAATACTTATAGACACTTTTTAATTTCTTCTCCTTATGCTCATTGTTTTCTTTTAACCCCTCACCTTTTTTATTGATTTTCTCACTATTACCAAGTGCATAAATTTCTTTATATCTTTCCATATCTATACTATATTTATGTATGTCATTTTTCCATATTTCATAATCTACTTTATCTATTTTACCTTTATTCATAATTTTTACTTCATCGCAAATATAAGTCACTTCATCCCTACTATGTGAAACAAATATAGTCTCTTTTTTAGATTTATTTATGGTATCTTTCATTTCACAAAGCAGCCTATCCTTTAAGAAACTATCTAGAGCTGTAAATGGTTCATCTAATAATATAACTTCAGGCTCAGCTGCCATCATTCTAGCTAAGGCAACTCTTTGTTTTTCTCCACCTGATAATTCATGAGGATAATGTTTTTCTAATCCAACCAATTGAAACTGACTAATATAGTCTCTTACTAATTCATCACTATTTCTCTTACCAATAGCAATTTTAATATTTTTTTCAACTGTCATATTAGGAAAAAGTGCATAATCCTGAAACATATATCCAATACGCCTTTTTCTTGGAGGGAGATTTATTTTCTTTATGGAACTAAAAAAAACCTTATTCCCTAAAATAATTTCTCCTTCATCAGGATTTTCAATTCCTGCAATGCACTTTAGTGTCATAGATTTTCCTGAACCACTTCTTCCAAAAAGTCCAAAAACACCCTTCTCTACAGTAAAATTCACATCTAGAGAAAAGCTTCCGATTTTCTTTTTTATATTTACATATAATCTCATATTCTCACCAAAACATTTACAGATTATTATATTTAATATAACTTATATCCTAACAAAAAATGTATTAATACAATTAATTGTAACTAGATATTACAGTTACTTTCATATACAAATTCAAATTATTTTTATATCTAATTAGCTTTAATATTTTCTAACATTTTTAAAACTCTTAGAAGTAACAATATTCATCAAAACTATAATTAAAAAAGCTATAATCATAATTATTACCACCCAAATTCCTGCAGTGTAATAATCTCCATTTTGAATTACCATTGCAATTCTTTGAGAAATCGTCCCTGTCTTTCCCAGAATATTTCCTGCCACCATAGATGTTGCACCATATTCTCCAATTGCTCTTGCAAATGTAAGAATTGTTCCTGAAGCTACCCCTGGTCCAGCAGATGGAATAATAATTTTAAAAAAAATTGCTGTTTCTGACATACCTAAAGTTCGTCCGGCATAAATTAGATTTCTATCAACTTGCTCAAATGCTCCTCTAGCATTTCTATACATTAAGGGAAAAGCTATGACTACCGCTGCCAAAACACATCCTAATCCACTTTGAACAACTTGTATATTTAACTGTCCCTTTAAAAAAATACCAAAAGGTCTTCTAAGACTAAAAATAAGTAATAGGAAAAAACCGGCTACGGTAGGTGGAAGAACCATTGGTAATGTTAAAATCCCATCCACAATAGCCTTAACCTTATTGTTCAACTTAATCACTTCTCTTGCAGCAAATATACCTAAAAAGAAGCAAATAAATGTTGCAATAATTCCAGTCTTTAATGAAATAAAAAGAGGACTAAAATCCAGATTATTTAATTGTAATAATAATTCTTTCATTTAACTCTCCTAATGTTTCACGAACAATTCTTTCTCCACATTTGTATCGAAATGATACTTGTCAAAAATAATCCTAGCCTTTTTTGAAATTAAAAATTTTACAAAATTTGATGCTGCTTTTACTCGCTCTTCATTTGCATCCTTATTCTTAACTCTAGCAACAGGATAAACTACAATTCCCGTTAAATCGTAAGGTATCTCCTCTATAACCTTAAGCTTCTTCTCATATCCATAAATATCTGAATAATAAACTGTTCCCACTTCATTTGAACCTTCAGCAACGGCAGAAGCTACGGCTCCAACATTATTACAGTCATTAACATCTATTCCTTTAAAAGCCTTTGACACATCAGTTGAAGTATATTTTGATGTATCTGATTGTCCCTTTAAAATCCCTAGATTTCCTAAGGCAATTCTCGTATATTTCCCAACAGGTACTGAAGCGTTGGCTAAGGCAAAACTTTTTGCCTTATAAATATCCTTTAAACTAGTAACTTTAGTGTTACTGCCTTTATAGGTTACCAAACACAATTTATTTTTCACAACATTAAGTCTAGAATTATTATCAATTAATTTTTTATCTTGTAATTGATCCATCTGGGTAACAGCTGCCGAAAAGAACACATCACAGGGTGCACCTTCCTCAATCTGATTCATAAGAGTACCGGAACTATCATAATTTCCTTGGACTTTTATATTTGGTGCTGTTTTATTATATTCTTTTATTAATTCCTCCATTACAGGATTTAAACTTTTTGCTGCAAATAAAGTAATTTCAATTTGCTGTTTTTTACATCCCATTAACATACTACTTATCATGACCATAACTAAAAATAAACTTATAATTTTCTTTCTCATAAATACCCTCCAATATATATTTATATTTTTCTTACAACTATATTCTTTCTACCCTAATCTTTATTAGCTGAGCTGCTATACTTACTGCAATTTCTTCAGGAGTTTCTGCTTTAATATCTAACCCAATTGGAGTTACAATTCTTTTTATATCATCATCAGAAAATCCATCTTTTTTTAATTTATCATTTACAAAGGCAATCTTCCTTTTACTTCCAACTACGCCAATATATTTTGCATCTGTTTTAAGAGCAAATTTCTCAACTTCATAATCCATCACATGACCTCTAGTCATAATACATATGTAATCCTCTTTTTGTATTTTTAAATATTGATCTAAATTTTCAAAATCCACTTCCCCTATAAAAATATTTTCATGAAAATTATTTCTATCTAAAAACTCTTCTCTATCATCCAAAACCTGACAAGAAAAACCCAGATGATTTAAAAGATTAGATGTTTCAATACCTAGGTGACCACCTCCAAAAATATAAACCTTACCATCATATTTATCTTTTTTAATTATAAATTCACTTCTTCCATCAATTTTTACCCTAAAATCATATGGAATTTTATTCTCCTCTGAATATATAACTTTTTCTAATTCATTTCTAATATTCACGTCTGTATAATCTATAAAAGCAAAAACAACCCTTACATTTCCACCACATACCATACCTAACCTAGCACTTTTTCTATTACTTAAATCAAAGTTTTCAATATGACTTGATTTAGTCTTTAGTAATTCTTGTGCAAATAATATACTTTGATATTCTAAATTCCCACCACCGATAGAGCCATATACTCTACCATCAGCTCCTACAATCATAAATGCATCTTTTTTCCTTGGACTTGAACCATGGCTTTCTACTATGCCTACCAACATAGAATTCAATTTTTTCTCATATCGTTTCAATAAAACTTCGAATAATTTTTCCATAACTTCAACTCATCTCCCACATGAACCTTTCCACCACAAATAACCTCTGCAAATACTCCTTCATGGGGCATAATACACTCCCCCATTCTATGAAAAATCTCACAATGACTATGACATTTTTTACCAATCTGAGTTACTCTAAGAACAACATTTCCAACTGTAAATATTGTTCCCACAGGATACGTTTTAAAATCATATCCTGATACAAGAAGATTTTCCCCAAAAGCTCCATAAGATATATCTGCACCCCTCATTTTAAATTCCATAAATCTTTCATAGGAAAGAAGGCTAACCTGTCTATGCCAATGTCCGGCATGTGCATCAGATAAAATTCCCCAACCTTTAACAAATGTTCCCTCTTCAATCTGGTATTTAGCTGTACCCCTTTTTTTACTTATACAAATTGCTTTTATTTCCCCCATAATCACCCTCCAATACTAACCATAGATTTTTCTTCAGTTATTTCCTTATAACTATTAAATTTATGTTCTACTGGTTTATTAAAAATTGCACTTTTCATTATCTCCTGAAGTTCATCATCTTTTACATGACTTCTTAGTAAATTCCTTAAGTCAACTCCTTTGTTAAAACACAAACATAGTTTCAAATATCCTTCTGAAGTTAATCTAATTCGATTACATTTTCTACAAAAACTATGGTCAATAGCACTGATAAATCCTACAGGAATTTGCAAATTCTTAAACTGCAAATACCTTGCCGGACCATTGCCATAATTTTTAATATCAATAGAATAATCACCAAATCTTTTTCTTATAGCTTTAATTAAAATATCATTTGAGATATAGTCAAAATCTTTTCCATACCCTATTGGCATCATTTCAATAAATCTAACTGGAAGTCCATGCTTTTCTCCAAAAGAAATCAATTCTTCCCAGTCTGTTTCTTTTCTCAAAACAGTATTTATCTTTACATCTAATCCAGATTTTTTAGCTTGAAAAATTCCTTCTAAAACTTTATATAATTCGTCTTTTCCTGTAATGTTATAAAACTCATTAGGATTTAGTGTATCTAAACTTATATTTATGTTATTTAACCCTGCTTCCTTTAAACGAATAGCTTTTTCCTTTAACAGTATTCCATTAGTTGTCATGGAAATACTCTTTACCCCAGAAATATCTCTTATCATTTTTATAAGGTTTTCAATGTCATTTCTAACTAAAGGCTCACCACCTGTAATTCGAAAATTCTTTATTCCAAGATTAACTGCTGCTTTTACAATTTGAATTATTTCTTCAAAAGTAAGGATATTTTTCATTTCTGTAAGTTTTATACCAATGGGCATACAATATTTGCAACGAAGATTACATCTATCCGTTACAGAAATTCTCATATAATCAATGTTTCTACCTATACTATCAATCATATTTACAAATATCTCCTTTATCTTACTTACCGAAACCACAATTAGGGTAAGTACATATTTTACAATTCAAACATAAACCGCCTTCTCCAAGATCTGCTAATTCAGAAGCACTTATCTTATCGTCTGCCATAATCCTTGGTAAAACTAAATCAAATATAGTTCTTTTTGCATACATAACACATCCTGGAAGTCCAACTATAGGAATATCCCCCTTATAAGATGCCAGTAAAAACATTGCTCCCGGCAAAGTAGGAGCACCATATGAAACAATTTCGGCTCCTGTATTTTTAATAGCAAGAGGTGTCAAATCATCGGGGTCAACACTCATCCCCCCAGTGCAAATAATAAAATCTGCCCCTTTAGATATGCCTTCTAAAATACCTTTTGTGATTTTTTCATTATTATCATCAAAAACTTTATGATACACAACTTCCGTTTCAAATTCTGACAACTTTTCCAATATTGTAGGAGTGAAGGTATCTTTAATTCTTTTATGAAATACTTCATTTCCTGTTGTAATTATTCCAACCCTCTTCTTTTTAAAAGGCTTTAATTCAAATATTGGCTTATCTCCTCCAATCCCCTTCGCTTCTTCCATCTTTTTCTTTTCTATCACTAAAGGAATTATTCTTGTACCTGCAAGTTTATCTCCTTTTTTAACCATTGTATTACCATGTCGACTAGCAATCATTATTTGTCCAAGACTATTTATAGCTTTTAGTTTCTTACTGTCTACCTTAAACAACCCATCTCTATTTGCAATTAATTCAATCTTGCCTTCCTTAATTTCAGAGGGCTTCATATAATCATTCTTGCAAATGCTGTAAAGAACTTTGGCTGCTTCATTTTCATGTAGCATATTTTCATTTTTTTCCCAAATATATATATGGTCCTTCCCAACTGATAATAAAACAGGAATATCTTCTTTGGTAATGACATGACCTTTTCTAAAAACAGCGTCTTTTTTTACACCTTTTATAATTTGGGTTATATCGTGGCAAAGTATCTGTCCAACTGCCTCTTCCGTTTTCATTAATTTCATAAACTGCCTCTACTTTTCACTATCATATATTCATCCATATATTTCTTCTAATTAATACTTATACATAAACGATATTTTTATTTGGTGCTACTTCAACTAATTCTTTATCCATATATTTTTTATACTTATACTCTTAATTAAAAAAAGAATTTTAATTTTTATGTAATCCCCTTACTTGTTCTCAATCTAATCAACATCAATATTTTGTATCTGTCCTACAATAACTTCAAGAACCGAACCTGCTATACATCTTGCTTTATCAGAGATTGTGAAGCAATTTTCAAGTTCTGAAATCCTAGGATCTATATCGGCTATCTTAAATCCTTTAGTAACCTTAAATCCATCTCGAATTAATCCTCTAATAATTCCTGAGATACTAGCAAAAACTGGTACTTGCTCCTCTTTCGTAACTATATATCCTATTTCTTCATCTTTAGTAACTATATCTCCAATAGTTTTTACCCCTTGAAATATTCCTTCTGCCACACTATGTATAACTCTTTCCTTACCAATTCCACCTATTACGCCAGGTATTCCAGTATTAGGTTTGGCTAGTCCATTTCTAATAACTCTTCCAAGATTATGACCTCTCTTTGTTTCAATAACTACATCTACGTCATATCCTGCTTTAAAGCCGGGACCTAATCCAATTGTAATATCTGCCATATCTTTAGTTGTACCTAGATTTTTCTTGGCAAGAATACCATCTATAACTGCAAATGGATGTAAAATCTTAATACATTCTCCCTTAGGGTCAATTAAAATGGGAACGTAATTTTTATCCCACACTTTATTTAATATATTCATTATTTGACTATATTTATTTTCGCAAAGACAATCATTAGCTTTTATATCATTACTTTTATTATTAAATATAACGCTACTATTATTATTATCAAATGTTCCAACTAACACCCCTGTCATACCTTCTACAGTAGTCTTTCCTGTATAAACCGCTTCGCAAAGGCTTACCTGTCTTCTTATTGCTGCCGGATTATGTGTTTCCAAAACTAACACCTTAAATCTCGATGACCAAAGTCTATGAATAGTTCCCGTAGCTAAATCCCCACCGCCTCGAACTACAATTATCTTATCTTTTATCATAAAATATACCTGCCGAATTTATTATATATACTCTCCATAAATGCCTATTAATATTCAAACTTATCTACTTTTTAATTCAAATAGTTGCCCAATATTATATAAATGTTCAAATTCATTTACCTTGTAAAAATCCTTAAAATTATTTTTTCAAGTACAAGGTCTACAGCCTTTATTTTTCACGTTTTTTTATATTCATAGACTAACACCTACTCATATAAATGTCTAATTGTATTTATAAATAAATCGTATTGATTTATTGGATTTTCTTATAAATAAGTGTATACTATACAATAGAGTAGATAAAAAAACGTAACTTTAAAAAGGTATTTATTTATAAAAGTGATTTTAAAATATTTCTAGGAGAATACTATGGAATTTAAACAACTTCTTTCATTTGCAAATGTAGTAAAATATGGCAGCTTTACAAAGGCTGCTGAAGAACTTTATACATCTCAGCCAACTATTAGTGCTCATATTAATCAACTGGAAGAGGAATTAAAATTTAGACTTATAATGCGAACAACTAAAAGAATTGAAGTAACACCAAAAGGAGAAGAACTTTATAAATTTGCAACTAAAGTACTATCTCTTAAAGAAGATTTAACTAACAGATGGGAATTAGAAAAATTAGAACATATAATTAGACTTGGTACTTCATCTATACCGTCAACTTATATTCTACCTGAAATATTGCCAGCCTTTATTAAAGCTTGCGATAATGAAAGACAAAATAATTCGATCAATAACTCAAAAATCAATATTAAACAAAAAGCAAACAAGATTGGAGCTAACACAATCAATAAAGGAAAAGAATACAAAACAAATATTCAATTTAATATTCATGAAAACAGTAGTGAAAATATTATTTCGGATATATCTGATGGTATATTAGAAGTAGGACTTGTAGGAATAAAAACGAAAGCGGAAAACATAAAATTTACTCCTTTTTTTAAAGATGAAATCGTTTTAATTACTCCCTATTCAGATACATTTTTAGAATACAAAGAACAAAACACCTCTATAAAAGAGATGCTTCAAAATGAGCCTATTATTTTAAGAGAAAGTCCCTCTAATAATAAGAAATTCATGAATAATTATCTTAACCAACTTAAGCTTAAAGAAACTGACCTAAAGATTACTGCCAGACTAAACGATTTAGAAAGTATAAAAGTATTAGTTGTAGGTGGTCTTGGAATTTCTATAATATCCAAAAAAGCCGCAGAAAATCTTGAGAAAGAAAAAAAAGTTCTTACATTTGCAATACCTAATCAAAGCAAAGTAAGAACCCTTTATATAGCTTATCGAAAAGACTTTATACTAAAAGCACCAACTAAGGCGTTTATTAAATTCGTAAGCAATTTTTATGTAAACTAACAACTAATTAACACCATTCATATGCCAACTTAATCTTGCATTACTAATCTCTTATAGCTTTAATTAAATCAAAAAATTACATCTATAGAAATGATTGTCTTATACAATCTCAAAATGACTAGCAGCACTAATATGCAAGAGATGCATAATCCTTTCCATTATAATTACTAAGTGTTGTAAACCATACATTTTCAAAAGTACTAAAACTATTATGATAATCACTAGTAATATGATAAGTATTACTTTACTCTTTTTCATATATTTTAACTCCTTCAAATAACTATTTGCTTTTTTTATTCTTTAACTAAATGTATTACTCTATCTGCAGCATCTGCAACTTCTTTATCGTGAGTAACACAGATGATGGTCTTTCCTTCTTCTTTAAGATCTTTGAAAATATTTATAACATCAAGTTTATTTTTGTGATCTAAATTACCAGTTGGCTCATCAGCTAACACTAGTTCATATGGCTTCAACATCATTCTTGCAATTGCAACTTTTTGTTGTTCTCCTCCACTTAAGTAATAAACCTTCTTTTGCAAATAATTAGCATCTAATCCTACTTTTCCCATAATTTCATCAAGATTTTTTTCATCCTTTTTTTTACTATTATATTTAGCTATGCAAATATTTTCTTTAACTGTTTTATCCGGAAGTAGCAAATAATCCTGAAATATATATCCAAAAAATTCTTTTCGAAGCTGTTGTATATCTTTTTTACTAAATTGCTTTTTACCTTCAAGAATGACCTCTCCACTATCTGGCTTTTCAATTAAACCTATAATATTTAATAAGGTTGTTTTTCCAACGCCACTTTCTCCTGTAATACAAACAAATTCATTTCTCTTTATAGACAAAGATAAACTTGATAATACTATTTTCTTATCAAATTGCTTATAAACATTTGATAATTCTATCATTTTCATTTTACTCCTCAAAATTCAAAGTAGTAGTTTTTTCACCCTCTCCAGGGTACAATTACTGATTTATCATAAAGCCTTAACATTAAAATACTTCTATTGTTCTCTCTTTAAAACATGCATTTCTCCTTTTTTTGTCAAATATCTATTTACAACCCAAGAAATTAAACAATCTAAAATAGACATTATGCAAATAATTCCAACCATATAAAACGTTATTTTCTGATATAAAATATCAGCTATAAATAGTATTAGTACATTCAAAACTACATTTCTATAAATCAAAGTTTTGTAGATTTGCCAAAAACTATATCCATGAAAAGATTTTATAATAATGTCTGAAAAATATGTTTTATAATAAGTATATATAATAACAACCATGAACATTACTAAAATCAAAGAGAGAATTATAGTATTAAACACTAAATTTTTTATATTTTGTTCAATAATTCTAATTTCTTCTCCTTTTTTATCATATACAGATACTATAGAATTTAATTCTACAATATTATACTTTTGTGCTATAACGCTAATTTCTTTCATTGCACTATATGCATTATTAGATTGAATAAAAAGATAGTTTCCAAAACATGATAGTAAAAAAGAATTATCAACATTTTCCGTATATACCGTAATTATAGCATCTTTTATTATGTTAGAACCATCTCCACTATTAGTGTTATATGTAAATATATTTAAATTATTATTAATATATATTATATTTATTTTTAAATCATTAATATTGGACTTTATTTTCTTTTGTCCTTTAGCTTCTCTATAAATATTAGCCACATCCACTTTTTGAAAATAAAATTCATCTCTAAATGATTTTTTAATTACATTTTCAAATTTCTTATATTTTAAAGGTACTAATATATTCAAAACATTATCATCATAATTTATTCTACTAAGAGCATTTTTCCCATTTAATAATTTGATAGTATGTTTTTGCAAATAATTTCTATCTACCGTAATATTTTTACCATAAGGTGAATATAAATCCTCTTCTTTTTTCACATTTAACTTATAATTATAATCAATAGGTCCACTATTTTTTGCAAAATAAGGACGTTCATAATTAATTGTATTAATCATAAATTCTTTATTTAAATTCTTTAATTCTTTATATTCTTCAAAGAACTTTTTATTAAGCACATCCTCTTTTACTAGGTTTTCTTTTGGAGAAAAACCTGCAAATAAATTATACAGATTTTGAGTATTTTTCCATGCTTTTAAACTATCGGACTTTTCTCTTAATATTTCTTTTTGAACAAAAAATTGATTAGCTAAAAATATAACTAATAATAATGCCAATATTCTAGCAATATATGAAATAATCATTACTTTCTTTAAACCTTTTATTCTCCTACTATTTGTAATAGACGAAAATAAAAAGAATAAAGGTATTGATAATAAACATATCAATAAAAAAGATATTACATTTAACTTTATCATTATAGTAAAAATTTTTAAAGTTATAGGAGAAAAAATATTCCTATATATTACTAAACTCATAAGTACATTACCTACAATTATTGTTAAGAGCAGTGAAATATATATAGGTTTATTTAACATATAGTATATTCTAATATTGCTATATCCCCATAATTTATATATTAAATATCTTTTTTTACTGATTGAATAATAAAAATAAAGAGTTAATACAAATGCAAAAACAAAAAAAGATAAAATAAAAAAAGAATTGTTTTTATTATCACTAAAAAAACTAACAAAAGAAAAATTATAGTTATTAGAATTCGTATCTTCATAAGAAAGAGTACAATCATCTTTAAGTAACTCAACAAACTGTTTAAGTGTACTCTTATCTTTAGAACTAATAAGTAACTCTCCCTTAAAACCAACATTCAAAATTTCTTTAAAGCTATGTACTTTTATTTCTCTATTAAAGATGATAGTTGGCACAAATACTATATTTTTATACTCTTTCTTTTTAGTAGTATATATATCTATTTTGTCTGAATTCAAAAAGCTATATTGTGCTATTTCCAAATTATTATCTTTTGAGAACTTTACAATTTTATTTATTACTTCGTTTTTTGATGTAACATAATCATTAGTAAAACGAAGAGATACTCTAGTTTTATCTAGCAATATGTTATCTATATAACTGTTACTAATATTCAAAAAAAAGAATACATTAAATAACATTGTCAAAGCAACAACTATTATAACTAACTTTTTTTGCACTATCATTTCCATCCTTTAAATATAATCAAAATAACCAGAGTTTTGTTTTTCTCAAAAAAATATTAATGTCTTGAGATAACAAAATCTCTGGTTTTTTTAAATACTATACCAAATTAAGCAAATATCTCCTTAATAACTTAATATTGTTATTTAGTTGCTGCCCATACTTTATTGTTTGAAAGAGTTTGTTGAAGCCAAGGTGATATAGCTCTATGACCTTTGGATACCCATGCACTTCTTGTTGGTGTAGCATTCACATGATCATTGGTAGCCGAACACCTATGTGTTTTTTTGTTATTATCATAATTAGCTCTAAATAAAACACCATTATACCAAGTAGCCCAAAGCGTTCCACCTGAAACAGAAACTTTCTTACCGTTAGTTATAGAAGGCGCAGAACTTGAAGAACGTAATATTAGTGCTGATGGTTTTTCAACTTTAAAACCAGTCCCTTCCTTTGAACTATTAACTAATGGACTTGCCGCAAAAACAGTACTACTAAGAGTAAACATCATCGTCACCGCCGCCACTAATGATATTATTTTATTCTTTTTCTTTAACACAAATATTTCCTCCTTAACATTTTTATTTTTTAATGATAATTATATGTCGACATTTAATTCTTTATAAGTATATGCTCATATTCCGCGAATTGCAATAACGCAAAACATTTTTTAGTACTTTTGTAAATTATTAACAAAGATAAGTGCTTTTTCTCTTTATATTTTTATTACAATTGCACAATTGTCACCCCTTGCATTATTCATTTTTTATTCACAAAAAGAGAAAGTACGTTTATATTTAAACAAAATCTATTAAAAAAATCATTAAAAAACTAATATTCACTTTTCATGAATACTAGTTTTCTTAGTCTATGTTTCTTCTATTACTACTATTTATTTCCTCTTCTCTATCTGTAACCCCAACTATCCTATTTATTTCAGAATGAAGATAAATTACTTGGTATTTAGTTAGTTTTATCATTTAGCTAAAACCTCATAAGCTTCTTTATTCTGATTGATTAATTTATTAGAAATCTTTTTTTAATTTTCCTCCAATACATAACTATCATCAGCGCTATTGAAATCAATAATTAAATATCGAGGAAAATTATTTTTTAAAATAACTACCGAACCCATTTTATCAACTTATTTCGCTACTTTTAAAAAATCTTGATTTGCTTCAGAAATTGAAACCATAGTATTTATATCTATCTTCAAAATATGTCACCTCCAATACAAATATCAAAATATATTTTAGAATAATTTCAAGCTATTTTTAACTTACTCAACCAATTGACAATAAAAAACCTTATATTTAATTTACATAAAAACAATTGTACCAAAACTACTATTAAATTCGTAAGCAATTTTTATATGAAATAATAAATTATTAATTATAAATTCAATTCCTTATTTTTATATATAGTTACAGATACCATTATTGATATACATAAAGCAATCAATGCAATTATAAATAATATTGTGGCACCATACTTAAATAAAAACTGAATATTTACATTTCTATCAAGCCAGCTAAAATTTACATTTGATAAAAGACCTGTACACCAAGGTATCGCAATAGTTGCCACTAAGGGAATAAGCTTTGCCCTATCATATCCAAGTTTATATAAAAATGGAATAAATATGCTGTACATTAATGCAAGAATTGAAAATACAATTGTAACCTTACTAAGACTTAAATGTGGAAGCTCTATATTTATCAAGGATTTCGTAGGAAGAAAATCTATAAAACAATATACTATTAATGAAACAAAATACATGATAATTAGTGTTAAATATAAAGATAATACCTGACTTTTTCTAGAATATTTTGTTACACATAAAAATATCCATCCATTATATTTATTTTCTACTGAAGCAATCTGATCATATACAAAGTATATAACAAACATGGTTTGAAAAATTAAAGGTATTATACCTCCATAATAACTATTCAGAGTATTTGCAACAAATATTGGTACTGCTACTAACACTATAATAAGTGGCACATAGTATTTTCGTATTATTATAAGATTTTTTACTATTAACTCTATGTATTTACGCATCTTCTTCACCTGTTATCATTTTAAGCATTAAATCATCTAGTCCAGTTTTACCTAGAACAATCAGCTTTTCTTCCTTTAAAGTCTCCATGGTTTTATCTAAGATTATCTTTCCATCATTAATTAATATAATATGATCTGCAACATCTTCAATATCAGACAGTATGTGTGTTGAGAAAAATACACAATGTTCTTCCTCTTTTACCCATTCTGATAGTATATCTATAAACTGCTTTCTCACAAATGGATCTAATCCACTTGTAGGTTCATCCATAATTAAAATCTTAGGTTCATGAGATAAAGCTAGTGCTAATGACAATTTAACCTTCATGCCTTTTGAATAGGTTTCTATCTTCTGCTCCATAGGTAGCTTAAATTTACTAATATATTTCGTAAACATCTCATTATTCCATCTTGTAAAAGCTTTTCTATAAATATTTACCATTTGCTTACAAGTAAGATGTTCATATAACATATTTTTATCTAAAACAATTCCAATAGAATTATTAATTTTCTCTCTACTTAATCCATTTTGCTTCTCTCCAAGAAAACTTATAGAGCCACTATCAGCTTTTATTAATCCTAAAAGCATTTTTATCGTTGTCGTCTTGCCAGCACCATTAATTCCCAGAAAACCTGTAATACTATTTGCAAATATAGAAAAGCTTATATTTTCTAATTTAAATCTATGGTATACTTTACTTAAATTTTCTACTCTAATAATCTCTTTCATTATAACCACCCAATTAATATTTATAAAAACGATTGGTATAATTGTAACATACTTACTTTTCTTTTTAAACATAAATACAATTTTATACTATAAAAATAGAATTTCAAAAACAATCACAATCACATGGAGGATTTAATTATGAAAATAGTTGCAATAACCGGAACTGAAGTTAAAGGGTGTACATATAATATAAAAAATATTTTTTTAGATACTCTTCGTGAGGGGAATGAAATAAAAGAATTTTATCTTCCAAAAGATTGTCCTCATTTTTGTTGTGGGTGTAAAACTTGTTTTAATATAGATGAAAACAAATGCCCTCACGCCATGGATACTATGAACATATGGAGCGCTATGATGGATGCTGATTTGCTGGTATTTGCATATCCTGTATATTGCATGAGAACTCCAGGTCAAATGAAGGCATTATTAGATCACTTTGGTGTTCACTTTATGGCTCACCGTCCCAAGAAAGAAATGTTCTCTAAGAAAGCTGTTATCATAACCCAAAGTATAGGAGCACCAAATAATGCAGCACAAAAAGACGTAGCAACAAGCCTAACATGGCTAGGAATTTCAGATATTCGTAAAATTGGATTTATGTTAATGGAAGGTGCTAATTGGGATCAATTATCTGATAAAAAAAGACAGTCTATTACTAATAAGACTGTAACCCTTGCTAAAAGATATACTCAAAATTATAAAGTTCATAAAAGTATAAAGCATCATATTCTATTTAAAGTATGTACTCTTATGCATAAAAGTGCATTAAAGAATGAAGTAAACCAAAGTGTTGATACTAAATACTGGTTAGAAAATGGATGGATATAGGTAAAAATCAATTAAATATAGATAAAAGATAGAGCTATCACACCAAAAAATTTGTGTGGTAGCTCATTTTTCGTAAATACCAGTTTTTATTTTGTATTGCTGCTTTTTAATTTCCCACTTCTATGCTTATCTGGTTAAATCTATCTAAAATATCGTCTATTGATGTTTCTTTCTTTTCTTGTTCGTTCTTGTCCATAATTGCTTTTCCTTCATGCATCATTACAAGGCGATTTCCGTAATCTACTGCATAGCGAAGATTATGAGTTACCATGATTGTTGTAAGATTTTTTTCTCTTACTATTTCATCTGTAAGTTCCATAATTATATCTGCTGTTTTAGGATCAAGGGCAGCTGTATGTTCATCTAAGATAAGGAATTCTATAGGTGTCATGGTAGACATAAGAAGTGCCATAGCTTGCCTTTGCCCACCAGATAACTGACCAACTAAATTGTCCATTTTATCTTCTAAACCAAGTCCGAGACGGCTTAATTGTTCGCGATAAAAAGTAACTCGCTTTTTATCACTTCCTTTGGAAAGCCCATAGATTTTCCCCTTATTATCTGCTAATGACATATTTTCTAAAATAGTCATAGTAGGGCAGGTTCCCATAGATGGATTTTGATATACACGTCCGATTTTATAATATCTTTTATATTCTTTCATCTTACTAATATCTTTTCCATTTATAATAATTTTCCCACTGTCTAAAGGAATACTACCGCAAATCAGATTTAACATTGAAGTTTTTCCTGAACCATTACTTCCAATAACAGAAACGAAATCCCCATCATTAACTGTAAAATTAAAATCATGAAATAATCCCATTTCATTTACAGTACCTGGATTATAATATTTTTCTATATTCTGTAACTCTATCATCTTAATCTCTCCTAATTTATCTATCAAAATTACGCCTTCATTCCATTAGCCTTAGTTTTCTTACGTCCGCTTATAATTAAAACAATCAAGAATAATACTGCTGTTATAAGCTTCATAGCTTGTGGTGAGAAATTTCTAATAGCGACTGCAACACAAAGTTTGTAGATAATTGAACCAATAATTACTGCTGTTGTAGCTTTCATAAAACTTGCTTTTTTAAACAAGCTTGTACCTATAATAACTGATGCAAGTCCAATTACGATTGTACCTGTTCCCATGGAAATCTCAAACACTCTTTCTTCCTGACAAAAGATACATCCGGCAAGAGCAACCAGTCCATTACTTAAAGCAAGACCAAGAATTTTAATATTCCCCTGATCTTTTGCTAATGAAGTTACAAGTACATCATTATCTCCTACAGCTCTAAGTAAAAATCCTGACTTTGTTTTCAAATATAAATCTAAAAGAATTTTGCAAATAACCACCACTACTAATGAAATTACTACTGTTATATAAGTACCCATTTTTGCAAATAATGTATTTTCAGAAGCTAAACTAAATATAGTTTTCTGTGCAAATAAAGGCACATTTGCAGTTCCGGCAATATAAAGATTTATAGTCCAAAGAGCAGTCATCATAATTATTCCAGAAAGCAAATCTCTTACTTTAAGTTTTACATGAATTACACCTGTACAAATTCCAGCTACTACTCCAATAGCAAATGAAATCGGAATAGTTAAATATGGACTTACACCTTTAGTTATAAGCATAGCTGTTATGGCTGCACCTAACGGAAAAGAACCATCCACAGTAAGATCTGGAAAATCCAATATCTTATAAGTTATATAAACTCCCAAGGCTAAAATTCCATAAATTAATCCTTGTTCTAAAATCGAAATTGCAAAACTCATATCCATACTCCCATCTATAATTCTTATATATCAATTTCATTATTTATGTGTAACATATTCGTGATTTAATATTTTTATCAAAAGCAAGTTTTTACAATTGCTTTTTAATCAACATATTAAATTATACTCTCTTTTTTTAAAAATCATAATCTTTAATCAACTTTTTCGTTGATTATATTAAACCACTTGCAAATGAATAGAAAGTTTTTAGGCTTTCTATTCATATATAATTTAATATAATATTCTCGCTTTAAATAGATTAATAATCCAATCTAATACTACAACTATTTTGATGCTTCTATTTTATCAAACATATCTACTGCATTTTTAGTTAAGTTCTCTGGAAGAGTAATTCCAAGGTTTTTAGCTACTTCTGTATTTCCATAAAATCCAGGTTTGGTAATAGTTTCAAATTTCATTTCAGAAGCTTTAGCTTCTCCTTTAAGAATTTTAGCTGCCATCTTTCCAGTTTGAATTCCAAGGTCAGTATACTCAAGTCCTTCAGCTGCCAAACAACCAATTTTAACTTGTTCTATTTCACTTCCAAAAACAGGAATATTTTTCTTATTAGCTTTATCTAAAATTGTTGGAAGAGAACTAACTACTGTATTATCTGTAAGATTAGTTAAACAATCTACTTTAGTAAGTAAACCGTCACAAGCAAGAGAAATATCTGATGTTTGAGCAATTCCTGCTTCAACAATATTTAAATCCATTTCTTTAGCGTATTTTTTGTATTCTTTAATTGCAGAAACTGAATTAGCCTCACTTGTTGTATACATAATACCAATATTTTTAGCTTTTGGCAAAATTTCATGCATCATTTCAAGTTGTTCCTTAATTGGAAGCTTATCTGATGTTCCGGTTACATTACCAACTGAAGTTCCATCATCTTTAGCAAGAGCTGCCGCAACTGGATCCGTAACTGCTGTATACACTACAGGAATATCTGTTTTCATAGCAGCATTATATGCTGTTTGAGCACTAGGGGTTGCAATAGCACAGATTAAATCTACTTTTGAATTTACTAAATCATCTGCAATTTGACCTGAAAGGCTCATATCTGCTGCTGAATTTTTATATTCAACCTTAAGATTTTTACCTTCTTCAATTCCTTCTTCTTTAAGTCCTTTAAGAAAACCTTCTCTACAGTTATCTAATGAACCATGTTCTGCAAATTGAGTAATACCAATCTTATACTCTTTTTCCTTACTTCCAGTGTCGTCTTTTTTACTTGAACACCCCACTAATAATGTCATAACCATTCCTACTGATAAAATCCCACATAATAATTTCTTTTTCATAATAAATTTCTCCCTTCATCTACTTTCTTTAATTGTCAACAAATACAAAGTTATTGTGTAAGTATCAAAATCAAAGAAATCTTTCTTTAACTTTCATAAGTACATAAAGATTACCGCTTTCTTTATTACAATAAGAACGCCCCATCATAGTATTACTACTATGATGAGGCGTAAAATTTAATTTCGCGGTACCACTCATCTTGGTTCAAAATGAACCATCTCTTCTGCATGTACTATCATACACTCCTGATTGATAACGGGTTCGGTTCCCGACCACCCCTACTCTCAAATAGATTTCAGGTAGCCCTCGAAAGTCCATTCACAATTCTGTATCATATGGCAATTCCACCATCTGCCACTCTCTTTAATAATACCTTGAATTACTACTACTCTTTCTCATTGGTTTATTCTATAATGTGCTTTCACTTTGTATGGGTTGTATAATAGCACAATATTTTTTTATTTGCAAGTATAAAATTAAATTTTATATTAATCTTTAATAACTGGGATAGGTCTTTCATCTTTTTCATCAAGATTATTGATCCATCTCTTAGTCTCGGCAACTATCTTATTAGACAACAGCAAGACTGCAATAATATTAGGTATAGCCATCAAAGCATTAAGAATATCAGCAATTGTCCAAACAAGGTCAAGAGCAACAACTGGAGCTATAGCAGCTACTACACAGTAAAGTAAACGGTAAGGTATAAGTGCTTTACGTCCTGCAAAGTACTCAACGCATCTTTCACCATAATATGCCCAACCTAAAACTGTTGAATATGCAAATGAAATTATACCAATTGTAAGAATCCATGGTCCAATATATGGAATCTGACTAAATGCTTTAGATGTAAGAACACCACCATTATCTATATCTGTCGCATTAATAGATGGATTTCTAATAATAGTTGAAACAAGAACTAATCCTGTAAGTAAACATACAACTACTGTATCCCAGAAAGTACCTGTTGAAGAAACAAGTGCTTGACGAACTGGGTTCTTTGTCTGAGCTGCTGCTGCTGCGATAGGAGCAGAACCAAGACCAGATTCGTTAGAGAACAATCCACGAGCAACACCATAATGCATAGCCATCATAAGTCCACGACCTACAAGTCCACCAGCTGCTGCGCCAGGACTAAAAGCAAGCTTGCAAATTGTAACGATAGTTGTTCCAAGTGTATCAGCGTTCATAACTAAGATAATGATACATCCGATTACATAGAATATAGCCATAAAAGGAACAAGCTTTTCACAAACAGATGCGATTGCTTTAATACCACCGAAGATAACGATTGCTGTAAGAACAGCTACAACGATACCAACTGCTATAGGTGGAATATTGAAGTTTTCTTTAGCAACTGTTGCAATAGCATTTACCTGAGTTGCACATCCAATACCGAAAGATGCAAATCCAGCAAATACTGCGAATAACATACCTAACCATTTTAAGTTAAGTCCACGCTCAAGTGCATACATAGCACCACCTTGCATACGACCATCTTCTGTTTTAACACGATACATAAGTGCAATAAGTGATTCAGAATACTTAGTTGCAATTCCGAATACACCAGTTAGCCATGTCCAAAGTACTGCTCCAGGACCACCAAGTGCGATAGCAGTTCCAACACCGATGATGTTACCTGTACCAATTGTTGAAGCAAGTGCAGTGGTTAAAGCACCGAATTGGCTAACTTCACCTTCGCCATCATTATCTTTGGCTACTGAAAGTGGAATACCTTTTGTAATAGAATACCTTTGGATAAAACCTGTCCTAATGGTCATGAAAAGGTGAGTTCCAAGAAGTAGGATAATCATGCCCCAACCCCAAACAATACCATCAATTTGATTAATAACATCAGTTACAGCTTTCATACATTTTCCCCCTTTATACGGTTTGATTGATCAACGTGTGACCTAAAAATGTTTTCGTGATAGTAGCTCCCTGTTTTTTACTCATCACTATGTTGTACATTTTACACAAGAAACAATATTCTGACAAGGCTTTTTTGTGAATTGACTACAAATTCTTCATTGTTAAAGTTTTTTGCAAGAAATTCTTCAATTGTTTTTGGTTATTTTTACCACAATACTGACATTTTATCTTCAAAATGTAGGCAAAACAACCATAGGAAACCAATCGAATTTGTATACAATATTCAAAGTTATTGAGAAAAATGTTTTTTTTGTTAAAATAAGCTACATATGAACATTCTCCGTTCATTATGTAGCTTATTTAGAATATTGATTTGACACTTAAATTAATGTAACAAACCATCAAATTCATTATTATTTTAAAAGCAATAACCTTTTTGCTTAATCATATGGCAAAATCAAAGGTCTATTATTTTATTATCTCTAATAAATTATTTAAATATAGTCCTTAGACAAAATGATTTTATTTTTTATAGTACAAAGTAGTCGCCGCTTTTTCTATAGTTAAACCGGCTTTATATTTTTCCATATACTTATTAAATCCAATAACATCATCTTCTTTTGAATTAAGTGTTGTTCCATTTTCATTTGCAAATACCTTTTTATCAAGATACTCTGCCAATGTTAGGTTTTGACCATCTACAAGATATGCTGCCAGAAGTGCTATTCCCCATGCTCCCCCTTCACCTGCAGTTTTCATTGTGGTAACAGGTGTATTCATAGCCGCTGCCATTAAGCTTTGACCTACTTTAGGAGTTTTAAAGAAACCGCCATGTCCCATAAGTTTATCTAATGTTACTCCCTCTTCTTCCACTAAAATATCCATTCCAACTCGAAGAGCTCCCATAGCAGAATATATGTGACTTCTCATAAAATTAGCTAAGTTAAATGTTGAATCTGCACCTCTTACAAATATAGGACAGCCATCAGAAAAACCTGTAACAGGCTCACCACTAACATACCCATAAGAAAGAAGTTTACCACAGTCCTTATCTCCCTCTAAAGCCACAGAATACAGAGCAGTAAATAATTTATTCATATCTACCTGTTCACCCATAAGCTGACTATACTCTTTAAATATATTTGCCCAGGCGTTAATATCTGATGTACAATTATTACAATGAACCATAGCAACTAAGTCTCCACTTGGAGTAGTTACCATATCTAATTCCTCATGAACTTTCTTTAAATCCTTTTCTAAGACTGCCATAAGAAAGATAGATGTTCCAGCACTAACATTTCCGGTACGTTTTTCAACACTATTTGTAGCAACCATGCCGGTTCCTGCATCTCCTTCCGGAGGACAAAGAGGGATACCAGCTTTTAAAGCCCCACTTGGATCTAATAACTTAGCTCCTTCTTCTGTTAAAGCCCCTGCATTTTCTCCAGCGGTTAAAATCTTTGGCATATAATCTCTAAACTTAATGGTAGTTCCATTTGCAATACATAATTTTTCGAATTTGTCTATCATTTCATTATTAAAATCACCATTTGCAATATCTATTGGAAACATTCCAGATGCATCTCCAACACCTAGAACCTTTTTTCCTGTTAGTCTATAGTGAATTAATCCTGCAAGAGTTGTTGCGTAAGACAATTGCGGTATAAAATCTTCCCCATCTAAAACTCCTTGATATATATGAGAAACACTCCAACGAAGAGGAATATTATAATTAAACTCCTTAGTTAAAATCTCTGAAGCTTTACCGGTATTGGTATTTCTCCAAGTTCTAAAAGGAGTAAGAAGATTATCATCTTTATCTAGAGCAATTAGTCCATGCATCATAGCACTAATTCCTATTCCTGCCAGGTTAGTAAGTTTAACACCATATTTATTTTGAACATTTTCCTTTAATTCTTTATAAGCTGCCTGCAAACCTCCATAAATATCATCTAAAGAATACGTAAATAAGTCATTTTCATATCGGTTTTCCCAAGACTTACCGCCCTCAGCTATTACAGCATAACTATCATCAATTAAAACTGCTTTTATTCTTGTGGAACCAAACTCAATACCTAAAATACCTTTTCCATCTTCAATAAATTTCTTTACATCCATCTTCTGTCCTCCATATTTATTTTGTTAATTTAATATTACATTAAAAGCAATTATATGTAAATTATAAAAGTACAAAACATTTTTTATATTTTCCCAAAATTCATTTAATCTACTAAATAATCCCCATACTTATATCCTTGTTTCACAATAAAGCAATTATAACTAAAATGAAAAATACAAGCATATTACATCTTCGTTATTATACTGCCATCAAATAAAATATTTATACTATCTCCGATTTCATTTGCAAATGAATTATCATGAGTAACCATTACAACAGTACCACCAGGTGCAACATACTCCTTTATTATAGATGCCAAAATATTCTTCCACTTAAAATCTAAGCCACCACTTGGTTCATCCATAAGAATAATGTCTGGATTTTGATTAATCACCTTAAGAAGTCCTAAAGCTCGCATCTTTCCTGTAGATAAAAGAGATGGAGGAAGATTTTTTTCATCTTCTTCCCAAGGAATATCTAAAACCTCACCTACAGTGTCTTCTATAAATAAAGCTCTCACTTCCATGGGAAAATAGTTAATCTTAATACCCTTTTCTTTTACTACCTTTCCACGAGCCTGCTTTAAAAATCCGCCTATAATCCTAAGTAACGTAGTTTTACCACTACCATTTCCACCAATTATAATACTAATTTGCCCTTTTTTAATATCAAATGACAAATCTCTAAGAA
>JAISGP010000006.1 GCA_031263035.1 Lachnospiraceae bacterium
GAAGTTTTTAATCAATCATATTTACTTTATATATTTCACTCTAAATCCCATTATTACAATAATGTTTCTATATCTTTAGCAATATCCTTTGGTTCTGTAGTTGGTTCATATCTTTTAACTACATCACCTTCTCTGTCTACCAAGAACTTAGTAAAATTCCACTCTATATCCTTATCGCCAGCTTTTGCCTTAGTAATACCCTTCATTAATAAACCTTTAGGTCCGGTAAATTTTTCAAATGGTTTTTCTTCTGCCAAATATTTAAACAATGGATCTGCCTTCTCTCCAGTTACAGATATTTTTTCTGACAATGGAAATGTTACTCCAAAACGGAGTTGGCAAAACTCTTTAATTCCTTTTTCATCAAGAGGTTCTTGATTTTGAAAATCATTGCTTGGAAATCCTATTACTTGTAATCCTTTATCTTCATATGTTGAAAAGAGCTGCTCCAGCCCTTCAAATTGAGGGGTAAAGCCTCACTTACTTGCTGTATTAACTATTAAAAGAACCTTTCCCTTATAATTTATCATTGGGGTTTTTTGTCCTTCAATTGAATTATAACTAAAATCATATATTGACATTTTCAATACCTCCTATCGTTTTTTTCTATATTTCTTATGTTTCGTATTATACCACTTCTTTTTGCAAATGATAGTGATTATCATTTAAAATCACTAAATTTACATACAAATATACATTACCTATCTCGTTTACAATGAGTTTTCTACATATTCTTTTTTATATAAAAATACTATTTCCATAAATCTATTTTTACATTACACTTATAAAAAATTTTTCAATACCCTCCTCCTTTGTATTGTTATATGTTTTTTTACTTCTTCTGTATTATTATTGTAAAATTAAATACACCCAATCCCATATTTCATTTAAATATTAATAGCTTTTCAAGTAAGTTCATTTTTTCTTTCTACACAGATTGTACGCACATTTGAACAATTCGGGGATTTCTTTGACAAAATTATAGAAAAGTTGCAAACTATCACCATTAGGTTCAAATTGTATTTTCCCTATTTGCAAATAAATTCTATGATATATTTTTATGTAACTATATCATACGAACAATTTAAAAATATTTAAGATAATTATTTGCAAATAAAGTAGCCTAATAAAAAATACAAATTTAAATCAATGGAGGTATTCAAAATGAGTGTTAAAGTAGGAATTAATGGATTTGGAAGAATTGGTCGCCTGGCTTTTCGTCGAATAAAAGAAGTTTCAGACGATATTGAAGTTGTTGCTATAAACGATTTGACCAGTCCTAAAATGTTAGCACATTTGCTACAATATGACTCAACCCACGGAACATATAAAGGTGAAGTTGTTGCTTCAGAAAATGGAATTGTAGTTGATGGTGAAGAAATACGAGTATATGCAGAGCCAGACGCTTCTAAAATTCCATGGGCAAAAGAAAATGGTGTAGATATTGTTCTAGAATGTACAGGCTTCTATACTTCCACAGAAAAAGCTCAAGCACATATTGATGCCGGCGTTAAACGTGTGGTAGTATCTGCTCCAGCCGGAAATATGAAAACAATCGTTTATAATGTAAATGATGATACATTAACACCTGAAGACAAAATAATCTCTGCAGGTTCTTGTACCACCAACTGCCTTGCTCCAATGGCATACTTCCTTAATAAGGAATTTGGAATTGAAGTTGGTACTATGACAACTGTTCATGCTTATACATCAACTCAAATGTTACTTGATGGACCAGTTCGTGGTGGAAATCTTCGTGCCGCTCGTTCAGCAGCTGATAATACTATTCCTCACAGCACCGGAGCTGCTAAAGCAATTGGACTAGTTATTCCAGAATTAAACGGAAGACTTCAAGGTCATGCTCAACGTGTTCCAGTAGTTGATGGTTCTCTTACAGAACTTGTTTCTATTTTAGGAAAAGAAGTAACAGCTGAAGAAGTAAACGAAGCTCTTAAAAAACACACCATTGATAATCCGTCTTTCGGATATAATGATAGAGAAATTGTATCAGGTGATGTAATTGGCACAACATTTGGTTCAATATTTGACCCAACTCAAACAGAAGTAACTACCTTCGGTAAAAACCAACTTGTAAAAACAGTGGCTTGGTATGATAACGAATACGGCTTCACTTGCCAGATGGTAAGATTACTTGAGAAATTTGCAAATCTATAATTGACAGAGTGCTATTTTATTAATAAATTCCTATAAAACTCTCTTAATTTGTGATAGTATAATAGTAATTTTTATTAGCGTAAATAATTAGAAGCCAAATAGGGGAGGTTTTAAAATGGAAAAACAAGATGTACTAGATATGTTAGACAAAATGAATATTCAATATGAACTAGTAGAACATGAGCCAGCTTACACTGTAGACGATATGATAAAATATGGACTTCTAGAAAAAGGTATAATTGCCAAAAATCTTTTTCTACGTGACAAAAAAGGAAAACGTCACATTCTTTTAACTGCAGATGAAGAAACAGAAATCGATTTAAAATCTCTATCAAAAAAACTAGGAGTAAGCGGTGGTTTAAGCTTTGCCTCTGAAGAACGATTAATGAAATATCTCGGCTTAAAACCTGGTTCAGTAACCCCACTATCTCTAGTGAATGACAAAAACCATGATGTTGAATTTTTTATAGATAAATCCCTTTCTAAAACCAAGAAAAAAATAGGCGTTCATCCACTCGTTAATACAGCCACAGTATTTATGACCTATAAAGACTTGGATAAATTCCTATTCAACATCGATGTTGATGTAATCAAATTTTAGAAAAATTTCAAGGGCAAATCAAAACGATTTGCCCTTTTTATATTTAATGAGCTCCAAGTGGCACATAATTATTGTCAAAATTAATGACTACATAATATTTCCCCTCAAACTCCTTAACATACCCCTTATACTTCTCAAGTATCTCTTCATTAGAAAGGTTAATCTCAGTTGGAACAACCACATCGAAAATCAAATTCGTATGAGTATTTCCCTTAACCATTCTAAAATCATGCATAGAAAGCTTTTCATCTATCTCCTTAGTTATCTTCTTTATCCTCTTACTCATCTCAACAACCTCCGGATCATCTACAATAACCGGATCCATATGAATAACCAAAGAAACACCTAACTTATCCTTTGCATCCTTCTCAATATTGTCAATCACATCATGAATATCCACAAAATTACAAGTATTTGCAACCTCAACATGAACAGTTGCATAAGTTTCACCGTAACCATAATTATGAATAACCATGTCGTGAATTCCAAGAATGCATTTCTGCTCCATAATCAAATCTTTTAAACTTTTAACCATTTCCTTAGAAGGCATAACTCCAAGCAAAGGAGAAATCGTATCCTTAAATAAAGAAATCCCAGAAACAATTATAAAAATAGCAACACCAACACCAAAATATCCATCCAAATCAACCGATGTAATTTTCATAATAATTGCCCCGATTAAAACGGCTAAAGTTGAAATCACATCATTTCTACTATCAGTACCTGTAGCAATAATAGTCTCTGAATCCACAAGTTTTCCCACCTTGTAATAAAAACTAGATTGCCAAAGCTTAATCAAAATGGAAACAATCAAAATTGCAAATACAATATTCTCGAACTTCTCGCCGGTAGGATACAAAATCTTATGAAAAGAATTAGTAAATAACTCAGCTCCAACAACTAAAATTACAAATGCAACAATCATTCCGGCTATATATTCACTTCTTGCATGACCAAAAGGATGGTCCTCATCTGCAGGCTTAGCACTCACCTTAAAACCAACAACTGTAACAATAGATGACATACTGTCCATTAAGTTATTAACCGCATCTGCAATAATTGCAACAGAATTACTCAAAATCCCAGCCAAAAGCTTAATTGCAAATAAAAGAATATTACTGCCAATGCCAACATAACCAGACATCTTCCCATAATCCGAACGAACACGCCTATCCTCAACATCCCTATAATCCCTAATAAACAATCTAGCCAAAAAATTAATCATCCATGTCTCCCTATATCCTATCCAATTTCTTCCCTATGTTTCTTCAATCTTATTTGCTTTATCCTATATTTAACTATCTTTTGATGAAATATCATATCTCAACTATATTATATTTTCAAGGCTAATATATTACTATTTTAAGAACAATCCAATTTACAAATGTATATGAAGAAAATAAAATTAGTAGTTAACCCATTAGCTAAATTACGTTAGGACGACGATGATACTTCGGCTAACCTGCATCTCCCCACGTAGTGAGCTTGCTAAGGCTGCCTTCTACTTGGTGAATGGTTAACAAAGAAGAGCAAAATAAAAAAACTAATCCGTAGAGGTATTAGCAATATTTCGTTATTTTGAGCACGATGCCGGAACGTTCGGCGACTGTTTGAGCGTCGCGAGTTTCGCTAAGAACGTTCCCTACATGGCGAGTGCGAAAAATAGAAATATTGTGAGCCTCGAGGACTAGTTTTTTATTTTATTCTTATTTATTATATAAAAGCCAAATAACTAAGCCACCTTAGCAGCTTCCTTTGCCTTATGTCCCTTATCAACCTTATCAACCATAAATGCAATAGCCTGGTCACCGGTAATATTACAAGCAGTACCAAAACTATCTTGTGAGAAGTGAAGAGCAATAATAAGATCTGCCATAGAAGCACTAAATCCAAGCATAGATTTAATAAGACCAAGCGCAGCCATAACTCCACCACCAGGAACTCCAGGAGCAGCAACCATAGTTACACCTAACATAAGAATATATGGTGCAAACATAGCAAGACTTGTAGCATGACCTGTAGCAATCATAATACCCATAGTACCAAGAACAAGAGTAATAGTATCTCCGGCAAGATGGATAGTAGCACAAAGAGGAATAACAAAGTCAGCAACATCTTCACTTACATGATTTTTAGTTTTAGCACAATCAAGATTTACAGGAATTGTAGCTGCAGAACTTTGAGTTCCAAGAGCTGTAAAATATGCCGGTAAAATATTCTTAATCTTCTTGTAGTTGTTCTCGTGGCAAAACGCACTTGAAATACCCATTTGAATAAGGATATAAATATATTGAAGTAAAAGAATCATAATGTACAACTTAGCAAACATTTTAATAGTTGGGAATAATCTTCCAGCTGCTGCAATCTTTGCAAATGAACATCCGATGTAAAATGGGATAATTGGAATAATAACTTTTCCAAGAACCATTGTAATAATTTCTTGAAGGTCTCTACAAACCTCAAGTAATGCACCCTTGCTCTCTTTAAGATTAGCCATACCAAGACCAATAACAAAAGCAAGAACTAAAGCTGTCATAACTCCGAAAACAGGAGCAGCTTCAATTGTAAAAATAGGATCAAATACTTTTTCTTTAATTCCTTTTCCTGCAATTTTATCAATTACAGAAGGAAGAATTGCTTTTCCAACAATAAATGCAATAAATCCAGCAAGTACTGTTGATGCATATGCAAATAATAAAGTAACACCAAATAACTTATTTGCCTTCTTACCTAATTCAGCAAGACCAACTGATACAAATGATACAATTAGTAATGGGATTAAGAAAGATAAAAATGTTGAGAATAAACTAGAAAAAGTTGAAAGAACTCTAATAAATCCTTTAAAGCCTGTTGCAGCTCCACCAGTTAATCCAAAAATGTTACCAATTGATCCTAAAAGAATACCGCAAAGGATACCAATTAGTAGTTTAGGAAGTAATCCTAATTTTTTCTTCTTTGTTTCATTTTCCATGAGTATATTTCCTCCATATGTATTTCGATTGTGCCTAATTAATTGTGTAAAATATCCAAAAAATCAAACACCATGTTAGGTATTATATGCAATTTCTTACCAAATTACAATAAAAATTATATAATTGTCAAACTTATGTGTAAAAATCCGTATATTTTTATTTTTTTTTAATTATATGTAAGTTGTTTTCAATTTTCATATTTTTGCCAATATTAACTTCTACACAAATCATACAAACAATTATAAACAATCTCAAACAATAACTTATAATCTATTTTAAAAACATAATTTCACGTAATTTGAATAATGCTACAAATTAAAGCATCTACTTTTCCTTTAAATCCACTTTTTAAGTAAACACACTTAATTCTTTCCAAATAATCTAAACAACTCATTTAACCTATTACTTTAAATATCAAAACATCCCCCACCAATAAACTCTCTTAAAATAGAATTCTTTGGTATATCCTCATCATCAAGACAAACAAAATAATCCAAAAACTTAAGTAATCTCCTTGTTTCAAAGAAACTGTCCGAGCCTCTTGGTACTGCATAAAGAACCGGCTCAACTTTAGGCTTTAACACTGCAAATTCATAAATCAAATTAGAATTAAACTGAATATCTGCCTCTTCTTGGTATGGGAAAATATTTTTAATTTCACCCTTTCTAACTGAGTTCCACATTTCAATAGTTCCCTTTGCATCAATTCCTCTAGTTCTCTCATCACGAAGAATTCTTCTAAGAAGTCTACCATCAGTAGTTGGTATTCTATTATGTTCATCTATATTTAATTGAGTTAATGCACTTACGTAAATTTTATATTTATTTTCTTCCGGAAGAGAAGCACTAAACTTAGGATTTAAAGAATGAATTCCCTCAATAACAAGAATATCACTTTCTTCTAAATGTATCGGTGGTTTTTCATATTTTTTCTTTCCTTCCACAAAATCAAAAGTAGGAATAACCACATCCTCTCCATTTAAAAGCTTTTCCATATCTTTATTAAACAAATCCAAATCTAAAGCTTCCAAACATTCAAAATCATAAGTTCCATCAGAATTTTTAGGTGTTTCCTCCCTTTCCTTAAAGAAATTATCCACACTTATAGGATATGGATTTAATCCATTTGCCTTTAACTGAATAGAAAGCCTTCTAGAAAATGTAGTCTTTCCTGATGAAGATGGACCGGCAATTAAAACAAATTTAATATGGGGATTTTTACTGATATATTCTGCCATATCCGCAATCTTCTTATTATGTCTTGCCTCCTGAATTAAAATCATATCCAAAGCTTTACCCTTTACAATAACATCATTTAAATCAGAAACTGTTTCGAGATTTTGCCCTTCTGCCCACTTAGTAGATTCCTTCAACACATTAAAAAATTTACTTGTTGAACTTTCATTTGCAAATTTAGTAGCCGCATCCCACCTAGACGATGGAAATTCTAATATAAATCCTTCATCATACAAATATAATTTATATCCAGTCAAACTTCCTGTATTTGCCATCATTTGACCATAGAAGTAATCCTCAAAATCTCCAACTTTATATACATTCACTCTTGAAACTCTTCTGTACTTAAAAAGCTCTGCCTTATCGTACATTCCATACTTTTCAAATCTTTCAATTGCATCTTCTGTACCTAATGAGTTCTTTTCGATAGTTAGATTTTTATCAGTAATTTCTTTCATTCGCACTTGAACTTTATCTAAAAATTCCTGATTAACTTTAATATCACCTTTAATTGTAAAATACAATCCTTCTCCCAAAGAAAAATGATTAATTACTTTTTCGATTTTGCTTCTATCTGCCACGTCATAAATAGCTTTTAATAAAATAAATTCAACGCTTCTTCTATATGCTTCCCTACCATTTTTATCTTCAACAGTTATGAATTCTATTTCCCCGTCTTTCCACATTTTCTTATTTAATTCTTTCATTCGCCCATTTACCAATGCTAAAGCTATTTCTGCAGAAAAATCTTTTTGATACTCATTTGCAATATCAAGTATTCGAATTCCTTCTTCATACTTTTTGGTAATTCCCCTATATGTTATATTAATAAATTCCTTAGCCATATCCTCTCATCTCCTTATTCTTTATATTTTTTAAAAGCCTAGTAAAAACATCTTTTTACTTCATATAAATTATTCTTACATATTCATCTTAAACTTACTTTTACTTATAATACTTACTTCTCAAAAATCTTACTTTAATATTTTTTATAATTAATAGACACTATTTTTTATTTTTGTGTCTCTCTTTGTAAATAAATAAAATTTGAGATGTTTTGATTATATCACAACAAATTAAAAAGTCCTACCCGATTAGCTTCAGATAGGACTTATTTCATATTATTACGTAACTTCTTTTTGTTATTGTTTTAATCTAAATATTACAAATAAATTTATTCGTCTTTATTTCTTTTATTGCGAACTATAATGAAAACTACTAATCCTATTATAACAACTGCTGCAGTGACTCCACCTACTATAAATGGAGTAACATCAGCTGTATCGCCGGTTTTAACGCTTACTTCTCCTTTTCCAAGATGCTTGCCGGTGTTACCATTTGCACCGTCTGGTTTACCACCTTTACCACCTTTTCCGGGAGGATTTCCAGAGCCGCCATTTCCACCGTTTCCACCGTGACCTGTCTTTCCTCCACCATTAGAGTTTCCAGAGCCACCATTTCCGCCGTCTCCGCCATCTCCGCCGGCATGAGTTGAGTCACCATTTCCACCGGTTCCGCCGTTTCCGCCGTCTCCACCGTTTCCTTTGTTTCCATTATTACCGCCACCGGTGTCAGTACCTGTTCCGCCAGAACCACCTTTACCACCAGTATCGCCTGAACCACCGCCAGATCCGCCTTTGCCTCCATCTCCTCCGGTTCCACCACCAGAAGGATTATCTCCTCCGCCAGTTTCAGTTCCAGTTCCACCAGAGCCACCATTTCCGCCGTCTCCACTTGGATTATTACCACCAGAGCCACCGTTTCCGCCGTCTCCACCAGTTCCGGTATTATCTCCGCCACCAGTATCTATTCCAGAACCGCCATTTCCTCCGGTTCCACCATCATTTCCACCGGCACCGCCGTCTCCGCCAGTTCCTGAACCATCATTATTTCCGCCACCAGTGTCCACTCCTGAACCACCGTTTCCTCCGGTTCCATCTCCTGAACCAGATCCGCCATTTCCGCCGTCTCCGCTACCACCGGTATTATCTCCGCCACCGGTATCTATTCCAGAGCCACCAGATCCGCCGTTACCTCCGTCTGAACCAGAGCCTCCGTTTCCTCCAGTTCCATCACCACCGGTATTATCTCCACCGCCGGTATCTATTCCGGTTCCACCATCTCCACCATTTGGATCAGAAGAACCGCCATTTCCTCCGTCTCCTCCATTTCCATCTATAGTAGAAGAATTGTCACCGTCTACACTATGACCTGAAAGAGTACCACCTGTATTAATTCCATTTCCGCCATTACCACCATTTGAGCCGCCTTTTCCGCCGACACCTTTGATTTTAGAACCATTATTTGCGTCAATGGCAGGATTAGAATTTGAATTAGAAACTATTCCGTCTCCACCGTCAGAACCAACGCCTTTAGTAGCACCGTCTCCACCGGTTCCTGTTACATTACTATTATCAGATGTTATACCATCTCCGGCTTTTACTCCGGTACCACCTGTTCCGGTGCCGTTAGCATTACCACCAGTTCCGGAAACAGTAGAACCTCCGTGAACGTTAATATCTTTTTCACCATTAATTCCTATACCACCGTCGCCTGTACCATTACCTTCTCCACCGGTTCCCGTCATAGTTGTACCTTGGTCTATTGTAATAGTTCCTTCACTATTTACACCATTTCCACCGTTACTATTATTTCCACCATTACCACCTATTCCAGTAATATCAGAACCTGAAGATGCACTTGTTCCATAGGGATCAGCTACTTCAAGAGTATTTGCAACTAAAACTCCCGTTCCACCGTGAGAATTAGATGAATTGGGGCTTCCATCTCCACCAACACCCATAATCTGACCACCACTATATGAAACTATACAAGCACTTTGAACTCCGGAACCACCGTCACCTGTAGTACCGATAGCCTTACCACCTATACCTGTTATACTACCTCCGGAAGAAGATGTAATTCCATTAACAGTACCTTCCGGCCCTGTTCCGGGAGCAATATATCCACCAATAGGAGTTGAAGCAGCAATTCCCGGACCACCTGCCATAGTCTCACCACTTTCTGGTGCTGTTCCATCACCACCGGTTCCTTTTAAGTATCCACCTGAATT
>JAISGP010000088.1 GCA_031263035.1 Lachnospiraceae bacterium
AAGGTTAATAATTTCTTAGATGAACTATTTTTTCAGTCAACAAAAAAATATGATTTAACATTAGTTGGTAGATATAAAATTTTAAGGAAACTTAAGCCTTTTTTAAATTATTATTCTAAGATTTTTAATTGTAGTATCCCTTCTCTTAATAAAAGAACTCTGACCAAAATAGATATAATCGCTACCATAAAATATCTTATCAAACTTCATAATGGAGAATTTGATTATGGACCTATTATTACAACTCCAGCTAACGATACTAAACTTAATTTAGATGATATTGATCATTTAGGTAATAGACGTGTAAGAGCAGTTGGAGAATTATTAGAAAATCAAGTTAGAATAGGTTTATTGCAGATGACAAAATTTATTAAAGATAAAATCAATAATTCACAGGATAAATCAAATTTAACTCCTAAATCTCTTGTTAATGTTACACAGTTTACAATCCAAATTAAAAAATTTTTTGGGACTTCTCGTTTATCTCAATTTATGGATCAAATTAATCCTTTAGCAGAACTTACACATAAACGTCGTTTATCTGCCCTTGGTCCTGGAGGGTTAAGTAGGAAAAGAGCTGGCTTCGAAGTTAGAGACGTACATCATACACATTATGGTAGAATATGTCCTATTGAAACTCCAGAAGGCCCTAACATAGGATTAATAACTTCTCTATCTACTTTTGCAAAAATTAACTCATACGGATTAATAGAAACTCCATACAAAAAGGTTAAGAATGGAATTGCTACTAATATAATTGAATATCTAACTGCAGACAAAGAAGATGAATTTTTTGTTGCACAAGCAAATACTTTATTAGATAGTGATGGTAAAATTACATCTGATTCAGTTCAAGGTAGGAAATGGAATGATTTTTTATTTAAACCACCTAATGAAGTAGATTATATGGATATTTCTCCTATGCAAGTTATCTCTATATCTGCTGCCTTAGTTCCATTTCTAGAACATGATGATGCTAACCGCGCTTTAATGGGATGTAATATGCAAAGACAAGGTGTTCCATTATTAATCACAGAGATTCCTATAGTAGCTACTGGAATCGAAGAAAAAGTAGCTAGAGATTCAGGAGTAACAATTATTTCAAAATCTAATGGGAAAATTGTATCTGTTTCATCAAAAGTTATAATGTTATATTCTGATAGTACAAATGAAATAGAGATATATAAATTAAAAAAATATCTACGATCTAATCAGGATACTTGTATTAATCAAACTCCATTGGTTAAATTAGGAGATAGAGTACAAAAAGGAGATATCATTGCTGATGGCCCTGCAACGTGTAGTGGACAATTAGCTTTAGGACAAAATCTTTTAATAGCTTATATGCCATGGGATGGATATAACTTTGAAGATGCTATGCTTTTATCAGAAAGAGTTATTATGGAAGATAAACTTACATCAATTCATATTAAGGAATTTAAGATTGAGGCACGTGAAATTAAAGGCAGTCCTGAAGAAATAACTAGAGATATTCCTAATGTAGGTTCTGAAGATCTATTAAACTTAGATGAAAATGGAATTATTAAAGTAGGAGCAACTGTTCAAAAAGGGGATATTATTGTAGGAAAAACAATTCCAAAAAATGAGCAACAAATTACACCTGAAGAAAGATTATTAAAAGTATTATTTGGGAAAAAAGCAGAAGATGTACAAGATGCCTCTCTACGAGTTCCTCCTGGCGTATCTGGTAAAGTTATTGCTGTAAGGACATTTATAAGGTCAGAGAAACTTACAGATAAAGATAAAAAGAAAAAACAACAAAATATAGATAGTATATATAATTTAGCTCAAAGTAAGCTTATTAAACTTAAATGTGAACGTTTACAAACCGCTATTACAAAGGAAGAAATGAAAGAAATAGAGGCTTTATATACTGCTAAAGAAAAGATATTACATGAGCATTACACTATGGAATTATTGAAGCTTAAGAAAGGAGATGAATTACCAATATCAGTTAATAAAACTGTTAAAGTATACATAGCTTCTAAATTAAAAGTTCAAGTAGGAGATAAACTAGCAGGTAGACATGGGAATAAGGGTATTGTTGCTAAAATATTACCAGTAGAAGATATGCCTAGATTGCCAGATGGCACGCCAATAGATTGTCTTCTTTCTCCTTTATCAATACCTTCACGCATGAATGTAGGGCAATTACTTGAAGTTATGTTAGGATGGGCTGGAGCTCAATTACATACTCAAATGATAACTCCTGTCTTTGACGGAGCTAATGAGAAGCAAATTATTGAATATATTGATAAAGCTAGAAAAAAAATAATTACAGATAAAAAAAATAAATTACTATCTATAGGAATAGATGCAAAAAGAGCAAGTAAAATATTAAATAAGTTTATTTCCAAGGATTTACCTACAAAAGATTGTAAAGTGACACTTTATGATGGAAGAACAGGTGATGCATTTATGGAAAAAGTTACTATTGGAATTATGTATATGATGAAATTGAATCATTTAGTAGAAGATAAAATGCATGCTAGATCAACTGGTCCATATTCTTTAATTACAAGACAGCCATTAGGTGGAAAAGCACAATTTGGAGGACAACGTTTTGGAGAGATGGAAGTTTGGGCATTGGAAGGCTATGGAGCAGCATATACATTACAAGAATTTTTGACTGTTAAATCTGATGATGTAGATGGTAGAATACAAATGTATGATTCCATAGTTAAAGGAGATGCAGTTTCAAAGCCTGGAACTCCAGAATCATTTAAAGTATTAGTAAATGAATTAAGAGCCTTAGGTCTTAATGTAGAACTAATAGATAATAACAAATTACAAAAAGAAAAAAAATAAAAGGTTAAAAAGCTATGTCCAGAGTAAGTAATACTCAATATCGTAAAAGAAAGGTTAACGAGTTAAATTTTAAAAATTTTGATGCTATTAAAATGACTGTAGCTAGCCCTGAACAAATACGAAGTTGGTCATATGGAGAAGTAAAAAAACCAGAAACTATTAATTATAGAACATTTAAACCAGAGAGAGATGGATTATTTTGTGATAGGATTTTTGGTCCAACAAAAAATTGGGAATGTCACTGTGGAAAATATAAATATATTAAACATAAAGGAACTGTCTGTGATAGGTGTGGGGTAGAAGTAACTGAATCTAAAGTTAGACGTGAACGCTTTGGATATATTGATTTAGCTGTTCCTGTTGCTCATTTGTGGTTTATTAAAAAGGCTCCATCTAAAATAGGTATATTGTTAAACATGAAAGTATCTGATTTAGATAAAGTTATATATTACACTAAGTATATAGTTACTAAGGAGCTTCAAGATCGTTGTGAAATATTTTCTATATTGCCTAAAGGGACATTATTAACAAGAGAAGAATGTAATTTTTTTAAATTTGGATTGAATAATTTAATAGTGAGAGAAGATTTTAAGTATTTTTTTGATGCAATTATTAGTGAAAAGCTAAGCTTTGAATCAGATAAACAATCAACTGTTGTAGCATCTATAATAAAACTCATAAAAAATCAAGTTCATTTATCTAAACGTAATGAAGTTGCACAAAAAATATTTAAATATATGCAACAAGGATATAACTTTTATAAAGTGTATCTAAAACCTCACTTAATATATTTTTACGAAGATTTACAAGTACAACAATGTGAATATATATACAACATATTGCTTAAAAAATTTAAAACAACAGAAGATAATGTATTAATTATAAAACATGAAAAAAAGATTAAACTAGAGTTTTTCTCGAGTGAAAAAAGTGATATTTTTGAAACTCTCAGGCAATCTAAAGAGCTATATCAGTATGAACAATATTTAAGAACTGTTCATATAAAGACCAATGTTCCTTTTATAAAAAACTTTGTAGGATCAGATAATTGTATTATACTTGAAGAAAATACTATAAAAAGTTTACATGATGGGTTTGGCTCAAATTTAAAAGTAGATATAGGTGCTGTTGCAATAAAAAAACTCTTAGAAGAGATTGATCTGCAAACTGAAGCAAAAAATATATCTTTTGCTATAAATGTAGTTAAGTCAGATTCTGAAAGAGCTAAACTTATAAGAAAATTAAGAATAATAGAGGGATTTCTACATTCCAATTCACGCCCAGAATGGATGATTATTACTGTATTACCAGTTCTACCTCCAGATTTAAGACCACTAGTAGCTTTAGATGGTGGAAGATTTGCATCATCTGATTTAAATGATTTATATAGAAGAATTCTAAACAGAAACAATAGGTTGCGTCATATAGAACAACTTAAAGCTCCTATTGTAATGATTAATAATGAAAAAAGATTATTGCAAGAAGCAGTAGATGCTTTAATTGATAATGATTTAAGAACAAATCCATTAACAGGAGCCGGAAGTAGAATATTGAAATCTTTATCTGAAGCACTTAAAGGGAAACAGGGGCGTTTTAGACAAAATTTACTTGGAAAACGTGTTGATTATTCTGGAAGAAGTGTTATTGTTGTTGGTCCAAATCTTAAATTAAATCAATGTGGTGTTCCTAAAGAAATGGCCATAGAAATTTTTAAACCTTTTATAATAAGAGAATTAGTAAAGCAAGAGAATATAACATTTAGAGCAGCTAGAAGGATGCTTGAAAAAAATGATATTAGAGTATGGAACATACTTGCAAACATTGTAAAAGATTATAACATTCTATTAAATAGAGCTCCTACTTTACATAGGTTAAGTATACAAGCATTTAATCCTATCTTAAT
>JAISGP010000155.1 GCA_031263035.1 Lachnospiraceae bacterium
AACTAAATTTTAATAAACACTAGTAGTTTGGCAACTGAAGTTAAAGACAACACCTTATTCCTTTTCCCTTTCGGGGGAATAAAAAAAGAGAGACAACAACTAGTTTATACATAACAATCTAACGATAACGAGACGTTCGGTTCTCTTATCTTCTTTTTTAACCAACAACAACCTGTTATGTTTAAGCTTGGTTGCTTAATAAGCAGAAGATGAGAACAAAAGGATTAGAGTTTGAATGATTCTCCTGCTTACCTTTTTGAAACATAAAAAGGACTAGGTAGCATATACCTGAACTAACAAAGAGGTTTGGTTGTGTAGAACCCTGCCGTTAGCTTTTGTCTTTAAAAGGTGCTCTAGCACAGGAAGTTGTCGTGGCTTGTAAACTGTTGTTCCTGAGGGCAATATATAAAAGAAACTGTTGTTCTTTTTTTTTGGAGATACCAAACTGAAGTTGCAATTGAAGATGAAAACTGTTTTTATTTAAGATGAAGTAAAGAAGCTATACTGTAAATGATAAGATAGCTTCTTTTATTGTATAATGTTTACATTTACTAATAGCCCAGCTAAAATAATGTCTTGTTAGAGAAGTTTTAACTATAAGTACTTTTAATATAAGTTAAGTATTCATCTATAGTTTTCTATGAAATCCCCATCCAATTATTTTGTAATTGTGATAATATGTGGTTTATATATATAAAGGATAACTTATGAAGAACAGATTGGTTTGTATTTTAAGTTGTTTGATGTTAGTAAATCCACTGGGTTGTGTTTTTTGCTTCTAGCAACCAGTTGACACCTAGGCCGACTATGCTTAATATAACACCAACTATATATAATGCCTGGTGTGCTTAGATCTAATTATACTTGTAGGGATATAGAGAAGCGTTGGAATGATTTCTTTGAGATTGGGCAGGAGGGAGGAAAAGTGTCTGGTAAGTATTATGATAGAGCAATGCAAAAGAAATTGATTTTTAGGCAAACTGTTGTTAGACATGATGTTCCTAAGCATATAACAGATAATTTTAATAGGTTTGTTGCATTGTATGATTTAAGATCATGGTGCTCAGGATTAATGTGGAGCCATATGGGAGAATGATGAAGAAGAAACTATTCTATAACAGTAGATTTTGTAGCTGGAAATCAACGAAAACAACTTGATGTTACATTGACAATGGTGTAATGATGGCTAATTGGCAGCAAATCTCGTTTCCATCGGAATATGGTTTGTTTAATACCAAAGATGTGTTAGGCTTAGTTTAGGATAGGCTAAAGTGGAAGATTTAATAGATTATAGGTATAGTATAAGGAGGTAGAAAAATGCATATCCAAGTAAGAAGATGGTTATTTTTATTTTGTGTTTTACTATCTGTATTTACTTCTTTTTTTAATGTGGGGAAAGTATTGGCTATTGGAGATCAAGAAAGCTCACAAGCACAAGTAAAATCTGAAGTAATTGATATTACTCTTACTCAATTCGTGGTAAAATTATTTGGTGGCTATTTTGTATTTAAAACACTTTATCATTTAGCAACCAAAATTATTGATAATGTTCTTGCGAGGCATATAGGATGAGAAAGAAAATAGCAGTTTTATTATTATGTTTAAGTATGTACATGCCGTCGGCAGCATTTGCTGATACAAAAGATAAAACAACAGCCGAGAGTAACACAGGAAGTACTATAGTTCTTGGTTGCATGACAGCTCTTGGGGTAGTGTTATCCGTATTTGATTATTATTTGTATAAATAGGAGAAATAAACTACAGTTGGAATACTAGAAGCCGACAACGATTTTGATATGGGCCATCAGGTTATATCGATATTATCATCCTGTAACTTCATTGAAATACCGTTGTTATTTACCTTGTTAAGCTGAATTTTATACTGTGGTTAGTAAAAAGATTCAAATGTTACAGATGTAGAAGCTTTAAATAAAGGAAGAACTGAAATCGTGAGATCTTTTTAATATCCAAAGGAGAAGTTCAAGTTATCTTAGATGTAGATTGATTATCAAGATCTTATTTCTCTTTCGGATGTTTTAAGCAAAATGTATAAGTAATCTTTACTGTCTTTCAAAAGATAGTACTTTTCATGCCTATCCAATTTAATCTAGAATCCAAAATAAGTGGTATAGGAGGCCGAATAAGCCATAATAATACTTCTAGCAATGGAGTTTCCTTGTCTTATAGGTTAAAGTAAGTTGATTTGTCTTTTATCTTAATATGGATTTTAATTAGTAAAATTCAAGATATAGTTGGTTTTATTATGTAGAAAGGAGTGTATTATTCAAGGTTTTTTAAAAAGAGGAAAAGTTATGAATAGGATTAAGAGAGTTAGTATTTTTTTTTTCTTTTTGTTTGTTTATTGTGTTCCTATGAGTTTTTCTATGACTGATGCAGCATGTCTGAAGATGAAAAATTATTTGGCTATGAAGGAAAAAGAAAAGCAGTTAAAATTTACGTGTGTGCCTGGAGATGAGGAATGTTTTGATAGGCAGTATAGGGAACAGATTTTTGGAACTCCTACTGAGATTAAGCAGTATGTAGATGAGTTTCATAGAAAGGTTGAGGAAAGTAA
>JAISGP010000042.1 GCA_031263035.1 Lachnospiraceae bacterium
CCCATCATCTTATTACTTATCTCATATGCCCTATAAAAATGAATAGGTTCATCCGGTGCTACAAGGGGTGGAATTAAAGTCATATAAACTAAACCTAGTACCATAGAACATATAAAAAAAGTTTTATGTAGTTTAACTTGCTTTTTATTTGCAATATATAATAAAAGAAAAAGCACAATAAAAGCAATTACAAAAAATACTATAATATTTCTTGAAATTGCTAAAAATCCTACATTCTCTATAATTTTACCTTTAATAAAACCAAAATATATAGAAAAAAATAAACCAAAAGAAGCTATTATACCTATAATACATAATAGTTTATTTTGATTTATTCTTTTTTTAATATAACCTACTATATTTGACTTCATACACTTCTTAATACATTCCTTTATTTTTACTTTATTGAAAACAAATAATTAAAGACCTAAGAACTATTAGAGAAATCTTCTCTTTAATAAATTATATTAATTGCCAATCATAGCCATAACTGTTAATACCAAAAATTTTTATTCAAGGTACAATATTGTATAAAAGATTTAGGTAAATACTTATAATGTTTTCCTAAGAAATAACCTTTATATTTGGCAACACTTTGAAAAAATAATCTAAAAATCAAAAATGGCTTCTTTACTCTCAATAAAAATCTCATAGTATCAATAACTAAATGAATTCCCTCAGATTCGGAACTCAAATTAGAAAATACTTCCGGATAGGTAGCATGAGATACACCTATGTCAAAGTTTCGATGGAATTGATCCATAATACTATAATTGTGTGAATGATAAACCAAGGCTTTGGCACTATAATAAGTTCCATATCCGGCATTTATAAATTTCGAAGCTATTAATGCATCTTCATTTAAAATTATATGATTTTCAAATCCGCCCACTTCATTAAAATATGTTTTTCTATAGGCAGCACAAACATCTGAAAAGAAAAATGTTTTTATGCCTAATGTAGGAATATCTTTTATTGTTTTCTTAATACTAACATTTGGATAATTAAATTTTCTTGTATACTTTTCAATTATGCTTGTATCCTCTTTAGGTAATTGTCTAGCATATGTTCCAGCAATAGACGTATCCTCTTCCATAGGTAAGATTAAATTCTCAATTAATCTAGTGTCTCTTGGCATAGCATCTTGAGTCATAAAAACCATATAATCTGCCTTTGATAAACTGGCTCCATAATTTCTGGTAGTGCCATGATCAAATGACTTTTCATCAATATAATATACTTCCACATCCGAAAAACCATTTAACATTTCCTTTGGATCCGGAAAACTAATTGTATGAAGAATAATAACTTTATTGATTTTTATAGTCTGCTTTTTTAATCTTGAAACTAGTTCTACAAGATCTTTATTTGGCCTAAATGTAGGAATAATAACATCAATTGTTTTTCCCATATGAATTATTTATCTCCAATACCTGATAAATCTATAGCTGCAGTATCAGGTCCTATTCCTGTCATATTTATTATATCATTATTTATTGCCTTTACTTTAGGCGATGGTTCGTATTTTTCATCATCAAATAAATATTTATGGAGTTCTTTAACATTTTTCTCCATTCCACAAGCTACAACATATGAACCTGGATGTCCACTTACATTTTCCGAAGTGGTACATTCAAATGGAAAACCATGTTGTGAAGCAATCTTGTATTTATTTAAATGAGCTGCAATTCCAAGCATATCTTTTATAGTTAAAGAAGTCTCCACCTTAGGAAATATCTTATCAACAGCCTTTGATAGTTTTAAGAAATTAGATTTTTTAGCCTTATCAAATATTTTCTGTAAAACTATTCTCTGTCTTTGTGCTCTCTTCATGTCATTTCCATTGGTGTATCTAATACGAGCATAGGAAACTGCCTGAACTCCATTAAGGTGATGAACACCTGCTCCATGAATTAATGCTGGTTTTTTTTGACCTACAACTTTAGAAGTTTCTGTTGCATATCCATTCATCCATTTTACTTCTTCGGCTGTCATCTTAACATCTATACCACCTAAAGCATCAACAGCATCTGTTACGGCTCTAAAATCTACTGATGCATAAGCTTTTATATCCATATCAAGATTTCGATTAAGTAAAGCTACTGCTCCAGCTGGTCCACCCATATTATAAGCTGCATTAGCTTTTTCATATCTTTTATTAGACTGAAATGTTAAAGTATCTCTATATACAGACACTAATTTTACTTCATAAGTCTTGTTATTGATACTGGCAATAATCATTGTATCACTTTGAACGCCACCTTTTAACTGACCATCTCTACTGTCAAGTCCAAATAATGCAATATTAGTATAAGGACCTGTGTCTTTATATATCTCTAATTTATTAGGATCTAAACCTGTAAAATTAATTTTAAATACTTTCAAAAGAACAAAAGCAACTATAGCTAGAATTAACATTACAAATATTTCAACTGTAATTAAAATCCTTCTTTGCTTTCTTCTCTTTTGGTTCTTTAAACGATTCATGGCTAATGCTTTATCTAAATCCTCAGCTCCATTAAATCGTTCTACATTATCTCTTTTCTTCTTCAAAACAATTAATCTCCATTTGCATCTATGGTAGTTCCATCAGATCCTACAGTATTAGTCTTTGAAGTATCTGTAATAGATGCATCCTGATCCGCAGGCTGAATACTCATTGTCCTTTCATAAACTGCATTTGAAATCTCAGTTACAGTAGAGGACGGAGTAAAATCATCCTTATTAAATAAATACTTATGTAATTCAATAACATTCTTAGTTAAATTAACGGGTGCAACTACACTTCCTAGGCCTGATACAGTTCCATCCGTTTTTTCAAATGGAAATCCTGCTGTCTCTACTAGTTTATATCTAGTTACATCCTTACCATATTTAATAATATCTCCCTTTGAAAAACTTGTAATAATCTCTGGGAAAATCTTTGAAACAATTTTATTAACTGTTCTAAAACCGCCATGTTGTGCTTTTTTCATAACAGCTTCCAGAACAATTCTCTGTCTTTCCGTTCTCTTATAATCTGTATCTATTTTACGAATTCTAGCATAGGCTGTAGCTTGAACACCGTTTAATGTCTGCTTACCCGCATGCATAACTGAAATTTTCTTTTTACCGGTAACTTTAGAAACTTCTGTTGCCAAACCATTTAAAGCCCAAATCTCTCTTTGTTTTACATCAATCTCAACGCCACCTACAGCATCAACTAAATCAGCCAAAGCTTTGAAATCGACTGCTACAAAGTTACTAATGTCCATATCTAAATTCTCATTTAGTAATGAAAGAGTTCCTTCATAACCTCCATCTAAAGAATAGGCAGCATTGGCTTTATTTAATTCTCCACTGCCCGGCATACGAAGAACAGTATCTCGATAAACAGAAACTAATTTAATCTCTTTAGTTTCTTGATTTAAACTTGCAATAATCATTGTATCAGCTCTTGCATCTTCGTCGTCGTATTTATTTACTTGTCTACTATCCACACCAATTAAGGCTATATTTAAATAACCTTTTTCGTGGCTTATATCAGAATTTATATTTAAATTTGCTTTATTTACTTTTACTTGATCTGCTAAATTGGAAAATACCCAAGCTACATAACCTAAAGCTAAAAGAATAATTAAACTTATTACGCTTGCAATAATTACAATTACCTTCTTCTTGGTGCTCCACGGCTTTTTAAATCTGTTTCCTTTTCTTTTAGATCTTATTCGTTTTCTTCTAAGGGCTCTAGCTCTTCTATTACTTGACATTTATATCCTCACAAAGATTTTTTAATAAATCACCAAAGAATTATACTATACACTTGGGAAATATTCAAATTATTATAATTTTCTAACTTTCAACAACCCTATTAATTCAACTTTTTTATTTAGTCGTACACTAAAAATTTAGATTTGCATAGAGAGTTTCTAATATTGTGTCTGTTATAGGTGTACTTTTACTATATCCATCATTTTGCTCGTTATAAGAAGAAATTAAATGATTTAAATTAAGTTCATAGTGATTAATGGAGGTCATTACTTCCTTAACCCACTCCATATCGATTCCTTCAATTTTATTTTTATAAATATACTTTAATACCGGCAATAAATCTGCTCCAAATGAATTATAAAATAAATCTATTTTTAATTCCCGGGTTAGATGATAAGCACTCATAAAAGAATAGATTGCATCATCTACTTTTTCCATATTAAAAAATGCAATTGCTTTAGCAATATTAATGCTAATTCTAACAGGCAAAATATATTTTCTAAGTCGTAATTTTTCAAGACTATTAATATATATAAATACTTGAGGATAGTCCTTAATTAAAATATAGTACTTTAGTTTAGCAACAAATTCAAAACCATAAGCTATAAATTCATTTTTTAATGGTGTAAATGTTTCTTTAATCCAAAATGGAATATTTTGATCTTGTTTTATTTTAATATAATAATAGGCAGAAATAGATGAAGTAGCTTGAATTTGATAATTTTCAGGAAGTTCATTTGAATAGGTAAATAGCTCTTCAAATGTTTCATTTATTTTTTCAAAATCTCCTTCCATTAAATAAAATAAAATTTTTAAATATACGCCTCTAATAGCCATATCATATTGGTAATATTTTACAGCTTTCTGTATTCCTCTATCGGCAAATTTTAAAATATCTTTATCCTTTAATTTAAAGAATTCAATTTCTGCTTTAATAATATCTGTATATCCAGCCATACTTCCACCAAACAATACAGAATACTCTTCACTTTTTTCCACTAGTGTAGCAAATCTTTCTAATGAATTTTCATCAGATTTTGATACTCTACATGCAAATGCACCCATTTTAAAAAGATTTTCGATTAATGGAACATTATGATTAAATTGTTTTAAATAGAAACCTGCTTTTTCAAAATATTTATAAGCTTCATCATTATTATTAATAGGATAATCCATAATTTCAATAAATCCCATTAGATAATAATTAGTATATAGACAAAGAGATGTTTCCTCTGTCACCGGAATAGACTCAAAATACTTCACAGCATGATCAGCTATTTCAAAAGCATTAACCATATCACCTATCAAATAATAAATCATTGTATAACACATACTATATTTTGTATTAGTATACATTAACTCAAGAGGCATCCCCTCCATAACACCCTTTAATGCATTAATTGTATAAGTGGGTAGTGAATTAGGAGCATCATATATCAGCCTTAAAACTTCATCATATTCTTTTATCAAATTATAATACTCAACAGCTTCAAATTTATGATTATGTTTTTCTGCCCATTTAGCAGTAATTAAATATACTTCTCTCTTCTCTTCTTCCGTTAAGCCATCCTTTAAAAAATAAAATCTTTGTCTTAAAACATAGTTTATATTTAAAGCATCAGCATAGGCATTAACTGAAATAAAAGGAAGAGGTATTCTAAGACTATTAGATAAAAACTTATTATTACTTATTTCATCAACAAGACTAAAGGGAAGCTCTTGAATAAGGCTAAGTTTTTGAAGTAATTTAATCTGAATATGAGTATAATTATTTTCCAATATTTCATCTATAGTTTTATAAAATGATTTTTTAAGTGTGTTTGACGAAAAACTTGCCAGTGTTATATCAATTTTATTAATTTTAATTTGATTGCAAATATTATTAATCTGCTCTATTCTACCTTCTGTTTCTGAAAGTATAATAGAAAGTCCTCTATCATTATAGGGTATATTCTTTATACTAAGATACATGGCTAGTTCTTTAGCATTAAACGCTAAAGCTTCTTTATCAATATCACTGGTTCTAGTTGCTCCGGAAACAAGACTTGAATATTCATTCATTTCATTTGCAATAATAACACCTTTAATCTTAAAAGCCATAAGAAGTGTCATAAATCTCTTTGCAAGCTTCTTTAAAATTTCGTTTTCGATTAAATCAAAATTATCTAGAACTAAAACTACGTTGTCCCAGTATTTTCGAAATTCAATCTGCAAATCAATAAATCGCTCAAAACCTAATTCTGTATAAGGGAACCCCACCTTTTCCATCATTTTTGCATAATGAGGAGTTTTTCTTCCAATAACTTCTATTATTTTCCCCCAAAAGTTTTCTGGATTATTATCGTATTCAGTTAAATTCATCCAAATAATATCATACTGTTGATTTCTACGAAAAAATGACTCCATTAAATAAGATTTTCCATAACCGTCTGGAGCATGAACCCAAAGAAAATCTGACTGTAATCCTTCTTCTATTTTTAAATCTAATCTTACTCTCTCAAACTTTATTTCAGGATCCTGTCCTAAACACTTTAAACCTTCCATCATAATACACCGCCTTGAACAACCCATCCACTTAGTAGTAATATATTTTTACGACCTATTATTATATACATCTCTTAGATGAACTTAATTATACTATAACAAGAGTATAAAATAATGATATTAAGAAAAATTTTAGATATAAAGAAATAGTATATACTCTATATTTTTTCATAACTAAAAATAATCGTAATAAAATTAAATCATCCATATCAAAAAAATATTATATCAAAAAAGCCAAGTACCTCCATTGTTTAGAGGCATCTTGACTTTAAATTTTAAAAATTAAAATACTCATGTCCAGCCTGTAAATTAACCTTTTTCGCCGCAGCAAGTTCTGAAACTGTAACTAACTGAAATCCACGTTGATTTAATATAGGCATTGCCTTAATGGCTGCTTCAACACTAGTTGGATGAATATCATGAAGGAGGATTATATTACCATCTTTTGCTCCATCTAAGATAGCCTTAACTGTTGCTGCAGTATTTAAAGTCTTCCAATCTAAAGTATCAACATCCCAGAGAATCATAGGCATACCAACAGTACTCTTTACCGTACTATTAACTGCACCATATGGTGGTCTAAGTAAAGTTGGTGCTCTACCTGTTATTTTCTTAATATTATTATTAGTATTTCCCACTTCTTTTTGAATGCCTGAAACACCCATCTTTGATAAATCTCCATGGTCATATGAGTGATTTGCAGTTTCACAGCCTAATGAAACCATACGTTTTACTGCATTTGGATAACTATTTACAAGTTGCCCCAACATAAAGAATGTAACATGTGCATGGTTCTTTTCAACAGCATCTAAAAGCTTCTCTGTATATGGTCCGGGACCGTCATCAAAAGTAATGGCAATCATAGGCTTATTAACATCAATATTTGACTTTTTCATAGATTTATATACTCCGTCAGTATCAAATGTATATGTAGCTAAACCTATCTGAATAGAACCGGTTACCATAGCAGAATTGGTTGGTGCAAAATAATACTTTTTATCATCTAAGGTTAACCAACCTTTAGTGCCTTTAAAATTATCTCCAATATAGTATTTATCTTTACCATTTGTAACCCATCCAGTTGTTGCAGCACCATCTTTACCGAAGTTATAAACGTTTCCGGCTATTTGTTTAAAACCAGTTACTTTATTTAAATCACTGCCAAGATAATATAACTTACCTTTTGAATTAACAAATTCATTTTTAAGATATTTTCCATTATATCTTTTAAACTTAGTACCATCCCAAGTTCCTACTGCATTTTTAACTGTAATAAATCCATTTGTAATTTTAATTTTTACATGTCTTTTCCATTTGGAAGCTTTTATATCTTTAGCTAAAGTTTTATCTAATTCTGCGTATACTGTAAATCTTCCTTCAATGTTTTTATCAACTTTTGAAGAAAGTTTCACTCCTTTTCCTGCCTTTAAATCTTTAACTAATTCTCCGGTGGTATATCCACTATCTCCTGATTTACCAATGTGGATTTTATCACTACCCCTTGAATTTATATTCACTACATACTTAGGTATTGCCTTACCTTGTATCATTGAAACATCTTTTACTTTAATTTCAATATTAATCTTTCTGTGGGTTACGTACATAATTATTGCAAATATTGCAACAATTATACCAAGAAAAATTAATAACATTCTTTGGTTCTTCTTTCTCTTTTTTGCTTTTAAATATTGGCTTCTTAATTTTCTTGAGTTTACTGTTCTTCTGTCCATTTCTGCTTCCTAACAATTTATAATCTAAGTAGAATTATATAACTTTTAAATAACTGCATCTTAATAAAAATAATAATAATATTATCTCTACCAAAATCATTGTTAGTATAACATATAGATATAAGTATAACCACTATACTTAACTAGACTTAAGAAAAATTTTATAAATTATTTCCATTTGCAATAATTTAGTACAAATTAACAGAAAACTCTTATATTCGCGTACAAAAAACAACAAACTCTTTCAGGTAGAAATAATGATTTTAAAAAAATAAGAGTATAATTTATAACCATTATACTCTTGTCACATTATTATCTTTCTATTGTAAAACTCTTACTTTTAAAACTCCATCAATAGATTTTAAATCTTCAATAACGCTTTCATTTACATTAAATTCTGGATCAATATCTATCATTGTGTAGGCGTATTTTTTATTACCTTTATTTGATAAATCAGCTATATTCATTTCATCTTTAGAAAGAACCTTTGTAAACTGACCAATCATGTTTGGTTTGTTAAAGTGAAGTAATGTAATTCTTGTATTGTCTCTATGATATCCCATATCAGAATTAGGAAAGTTAACAGAATTCTTAATATTACCTTCTTCTAAATACTCTCTAATTTGGTTGCAAGCCATCACAGCACAATTATCTTCTGATTCTTCTGTTGAAGCACCAAGGTGGGGGATTACTATTGCATTTTTAACCCCTGCTATTCCCGGTGTAGGAAAATCTGTTACGTAATTCTTTATTTTTTCTGATACAAGAGCATCTACTATATCTTCTTCATTTACAAGTATATCTCTTGCAAAATTTAGTATAACTGCTCCGTCCTTCATTAGACCGATAGCATCTTTATTAATCATGCTCTTTGTATCATCATTTGCAGGTACATGAATTGTAATATAGTCACAAGCTTCAAAAATTTCATCCATTGTATTTGCATGTTTTATATTTCTAGAAATGCTCCAAGCTGATTTTAAAGAAAGATATGGATCATAGCCATATACTTCCATGCCAAGGCTTGTAGCAGCATTTGCAACTAATACTCCAATTGCACCTAAGCCAATTACTCCTAGTTTTTTACCTTGAAGTTCGTTACCTGCAAAGCTTTTCTTTGCTTTTTCAGCATCTTTAGCAATATCACCATCTTCTTCGTGTTCTTGAACCCAGTTAATTCCTCCCAGAATATCTCTTGAAGCTAAAAGCATACCTGCAATAACTAGTTCCTTTACCCCATTTGCATTTGCACCGGGAGTATTAAAAACTACAACTCCTTCTTTTGCAAATTCATCAATAGGAATATTATTTACTCCTGCACCTGCCCTTGCAACAGCTAAAAGATTATCACTTGGTACTATTTCATGCATATCTGCACTACGAACTAATATGGCATCAGCTTTTTCTAAAGTTCCTGTTGGTGCATATTCATCTGTAAATTCTTCTAATCCAATTTCAGCAATCGGATTCATTGTATAATATTTAAACATTACTAAACCCCTTTTTACCTATAATAAAATCTATATTTAAATATTGGGTAAATTATAAAGCTTATCTTTTTACAGCCATATTTAAACTATATATTTTAATTATAGGTTCTCTTCTTCAAATTTTTTCATAAAGCTTACTAAAGCTTCCACTCCGGCTTTTGGCATAGCATTATATATACTTGCTCGCATGCCTCCAACACTTCTATGACCTTTAAGATTTTCGAAACCAGCTTTCGCTGCTTCTGAAACGAATTTTTTATCCATTTCCTCATCACCAGTTACAAATGTCACATTCATTAATGATCTATCTTCTTTTCTTACATTTGTTTTAAACAATTTACTGTTATCAAGGAAATCGTATAATACCTTAGCCTTGTCTTCATTCATCTTCTGTATAGCTTTTAAACCACCAAGATTTTTAAGCCATTTAAACACTTTGCCACAAACATATATATTAAAAGTTGGTGGAGTATTATACATAGAATCATTATTTGCATATGTTGTATATTTTAACATAGTTGGAGTGCCACCTAAAACAAAATCATTAATCAAATCTTTTCGTATAATAACAATTGACATTCCTGCCGGTCCAATATTCTTTTGAACGCCACCATACATAATTCCATATTTAGTTACATCAACAGGTTCTGAAAGAAAACATGAACTTACATCAGCAACTAATGGTTTTCCCTTTGTGTCAGGTAACTTTTTAAACTTAGTTCCATAAATTGTATTATTTTCGCAAATATACACATAATCTGCATTTTCAGAAATTTCTAAATTTGAAACATCCGGAATATAAGAAAACTTATCTTCTTCAGAACTTGCAACTATATTTACCTGTCCATACTTCTTTGCTTCATTTGCGGCTTTTTTAGAGAATTGCCCTGTTACAATATAATCTGCAACTGTATTTTTCATAAGATTCATAGGAACCATTGCAAATTGAAGACTTGCTCCACCTTGAATAAAAAGTACTTCATAAGTATCAGGTATATTAAGCAAATCTATAAGATTTTGTTTGGTTTCATCAAATATTTCTTGATATGCTTTGGATCGATGACTCATTTCCATTACGGACATTCCAGTACCCTTATAATCCAATAGTTCAGATTGAACTTCTCTTAATACTTCTTCTGGTAAAATTGCCGGTCCTGCGGAAAAATTATACGCTCTAGCCATTCTCATCATCCTCCAATAATCTTTTTTATAATTAACAAATAAAACTTCAAAAAGCCTGTATACTTGTTAAAAATTTCTTTTAAATATATCCTTATTCCTTCCGGTTGTCAAGACAATAGACCTACACTTTGGAGTATTCTCTAAAAATATTTTTTTTACTCAAATACTTTAGTGCAATATCATATTAAAGTTTTCTTAAATACGTATACTGTAACATATATCATTCTCATCACAAAGAAATATTTAGAAACTCTCTGATTTATAATTAATACATTATTATTTCAATCAAGATTATTTTTTTAATTCTACAAGATTTTGTTATGCTAATTTTCAATGTTATGATAAAATAAATTGTGAAAATCAAGCTTCTCAGAATAAATCAAGTTAGTTACACATATAAAAATAATTATTTTTGGAGATAAGATGAAAGATAAGATTTTAGGAATAATTACAGAATATAATCCATTTCATAATGGACATAAATATCATATAGAAAAAGCAAAAGAAATAACTGGATGCAATAAAGTAATTTGCGTAATGAGCGGGGACTTTGTTCAAAGAGGGGAACCTGCAATAATAGATAAATACTTTCGCACTACAGTGGCAATAAATGAAGGTATAGATTTATTAATTGAACTACCCATAGAAATATCAACAGGAAGCTCTGAATTTTTTGCAACTGGAGCAATTAAATTATTAAACTCTCTAGGTATAGTGGACTGCCTATGTTTTGGTTCTGAATGTGGAGACTTGACTACTTTATCAAATATAGCCCATATACTTACTGATGAACCTAGTGAGTATACTACCCTTCTTCAAGTTAATTTGCGAAATGGTCTTAGCTTTCCAAAAGCAAGAGAAAAAGCCTTATCAGAATATATTGGAGATGAAAAAATCAGTGACTTACTTTCTTCTCCCAATAATATTCTAGGAATAGAGTATTTAAAAGCTATAGAAAAAACTCATTCTAAAATTATCCCTTACACAATAAAACGGCTGGGAATGGGCTACCACGATAAACTTGGAGATAATTCTATGCCATCTGCTTCATCAATCAGAGATTTCCTAACCAATTCAGATGAATTAATCTCTAATCCTTTAAGTGGAGAAATATTAAATGGTATGCCTCCATTAATGGAACTATTTATTTTAGACAACCAGTATAAAGCAACCCCTATAGAATTAAATGATTTCTCCCTAATACTTAGATATAAACTTTTAAATGAAACTAAAGAAACACTAACTAAATATTTAGATGTAACAGAAGATATTGCAAATAAAATCTATAATAACCTAAATACCTTTAAATCTATTACAGATTTTATTGAAATCTTAAAATCAAAAGATATAACTTATTCTAGATTAAGTCGTATTTTTATTCATATTATACTAGATATTAAATCCGAAAAAATAGAGGATATAACTACCCCAAATTATATACGTTTTCTTGGATTTGCAAAGGATAGCTCGAATTTACTTAAAGAAATTAAAGAAAAAAGTTCCCTGCCCCTACTTAGTAAATTATCTAACACCGAAAAACTAAGTAAAAAAGGCAAAGAACAACTTGAAAATAATATTAAAGCTTCTAACATATACCAAAGTATTGTCTATAACAATTTTCATATACAATATATAAACGAATATAACAGACAAATTATAACTGACCAAAAAATCACTGATACTATTAAAAGTTTTTAGAATAATAATACCCTTAATAAATTACAGAATAATAAAATTGCTATAATTACTACAATCAATTTATATTTTCGAAGTCCCTTTAATATCTTTTAATCTATAAAGGTTATGTCAAAAAAACTTGTCACCACTATGGGAGACAAGTTTTTATTATTTTTCATATCTTTCACAGGTGGCAATAGCAAAAACTCCTGGACCCGTATGGGTAGCAACACTTAAAGAAAGTTCTGCGATACCAACTTCATACTCTGGGAAGTGGCTTTGAACTTCCTTTTGCCATTCTATTGCTTCATCATTAATTCGGCTAACAACTGCCCACATATTAAGCTTCATGCCCTTAAGCATTGTATTAAGATCTTTCTCCATGGAATTAAGCATGTTTTTCTTAGCTGCTTTAATTCCTCTAACCTTTGCAAATAAATCAATTTTATCATCATGTAATTTAAGAACCGGTTTAATATTTAGTACAGTGGCAATAGCCGCTGCTGTAGCTGTAACTCTTCCACCCTTTTTTAAATATTTTAAATCTTCTACAGTAAGATATATACTGTTATTTAATTTATGGACTTTAAGCCATGTACAGATTTCTTTAGCTGACAAACCATCATTTACCATATTTATTGCATCAACTGCTGCTTGCATTTGAGTTACCGAAATACGAAGAATGTCTAAAACATGAATTTTTCCATCATAATTATTGGCATATACAACGGCAGTTTCATAAGCTTTACTTAAAGAACTTGCCATAGGAATATATATTATCTCATCATAATCTTTTAATATATCATCCCAAATCTCTGTTATAGTTAATGGAGATGGCTGAGATGTTTTTATATCAGCTCCGCCAATCTGTTTTTCATAAAACTGCTCTCCGGAAAGGGTTTCTCCCTCAATAAATAACTCATCATCTATAAAAAAAGGCATTGGTACTATAAAAATACCAAGTCTTTTTGCTTCTTCCTTACTAATACCACTATTTGTGTCTGTTACAACTGCAACTTTACTCATCACTTACCTCAACTTATAAATTCACTACCTTAGAAACTATATCTCTATTTGCAACAATCACCTCTGGAATAGATATATTATTGTTTCTACTTTCAAGTTCCATTTCAAGTTTAACTGTTTCATAGGCCAAGTCCGGGTAATTATTATCCTTACTTAAATGCCCAAGTAATACACATTCTAATTTATCATTTGCAATCTGACAAAGTAATCTTCCTGTGTTTTCGTTAGATAAATGTCCTCTATCTGAAGCAACTCGCTTTTTAAGTTGATATGGATATGGCCCAACTTCTAACATCTTAATATCATGATTAGCTTCTAGTACCACTGCATTTAAATCTTTTAAATTATCGATGGTGTATTCATCATATTTCCCTAAGTCTGTGGCTACAGCTACTGTCTTATCCCCATTAGAAATACGATAGGCTGAAGGCTCATTTGCATCATGAGATATTTTAAAAGGATTAATTGTAAATGTTCCGATTTTAAAAGCTATATCCGTTTGGATTTTATTATATAAATCTGTATCAATTAAACCTACAGAACTGCAACATTTTATTCCTTCTATAGTACCTTCTGTTGCAAATATAGGTGCATTATATTTCCTAGCAAAAACACCTAAACCTTTTATATGATCAATATGTTCATGGGTTACTAAAACTGCATCAATATCAGCTCCACTAAGTCCAATTTCACTTAAACCTGCATCAATCTTTTTCTTACTAATACCAGTATCAACTAATATGTGAGTATTTTCATCACCTATATAAATACAATTACCACTGCTGCCAGAAGCAATACTCATTAATCTCATTATGAATACATCTCTTTCATTATTTTATCAATCTGAATTGTTGTTTCTGCAAATATTCCGTTATTATCAATAACTCTATCTGCATATTTTAAATATTCTGCTTTGGGAAGTTGATTGGAAATAATGCTATCCACCTTTTCTTCTGAATAACCTCTACTATATATTAGGCGATTCTTACGATTTTCTTTTGAAACATAAACATACCATAGCTCGTTATATAAATCTTCATATCCTGCCTCAATTATTAAAGCAGCTTCAATAATTAATAGATTAGTGTTTTTCTTTTCTTCTTTTGAAATTAGTTTTTTGATTTTTTCTTTAACTGCTGGATGAACTATTGAATTTAATTTTTCAAGTTTATCTCTATTATCAAAGACAATGGCTGACAATTTCTTTCTGTCAAGTTCTCCCTTATCATCTAATATATCCTCACCAAAATATTCCACTATAGGTTCAAAAGCATCTCCACCTTTTTTCTGGAGTTTTTTAGCTATATCATCAGCTTGAATTATAGAAGCTCCAAATTTATCATGAATATAATTTAAAACATCGGTTTTTCCTGATCCAACGCCACCAGTAAGTCCTATAACTATCATTTAAATCCCTCCAAAATTCACATAAAACCCTCAAAGAAAAAATAAGGCATTAACCCTATAGTCATTCTTTATAAATACCATAACGATTATTATACCTTATTTTTTTATAAAATAATATCTTTTTTTAGTTAAAACACTAGTTTACATAAAATGTTCAAATCTAAATGTATTTAGTAAATCTTAGAAAATCCATTAATGGGCTTCATACCATGTAGAACCTTCATTCAAATCAATAATAAGTGGAACTTTAAGATCTGCTGCATTTGTCATCTCTTCTGTAATAATTTTTTTAACTATTTCTTCTTCCCCAAACATTGTTTCCACCAGTATCTCATCGTGAATTTGCAAAACAAGTCTAGATTGTAACTTCTCGTTTTGTAACCTTCTATAAACACCATTCATAGCTATTTTCATAATATCTGCCGCGCTTCCTTGAATAGGTGCATTCATAGCAACTCTCTCACCAAAACTTCTTTGATGAAAATTACTAGCCGTTATTTCCGGAACAGGTCTTCTTCTTCCAAATAGAGTAGTTACATATCCCAAATCCTTAGCATTAGATACTTGCTCATCTAAAAACTTCTTAATTCCCGGGTATGTTTTAAAATAATCATTTATATATCTTGTAGCTTCATTTCTAGAAATACTTAAATCGTTAGAAAGACCAAAAGCACTTATCCCATATACAATACCAAAATTAACAGCCTTTGCATTTCTCCTAAGAACCGGTGTAACTTCTGATATTGGAACATGAAAAACCTTTGATGCAGTAATGGCATGAATGTCCTTTTCTTCTTTATAGGCTTCAATTAAATGCTCATCTCCGGAAAAATGTGCTAAAATTCTAAGCTCAATTTGAGAATAGTCTGCATCTATAAATGTAAATCCATACTTGGCTTCAAATACCTTTCTAATCTCTCTACCCATATCAGTTCTAACTGGTATATTTTGAAGATTTGGATCTGAACTACTAATTCTACCGGTTGCAGTAACTGTTTGATTAAACTGACCATGAATTCTACCATCCGGTTTAATAAAAGCAGTTAATCCAATAGCATAGGTAGAATTAAGCTTAGATAAACCTCTATACTCTAAAACCTTAGAGACAATTGGGTTTTCTGGGGCAAGTTTTTCTAATACATCAGCAGATGTAGAATAACCTGTTTTATTTTTCTTTCCACCTTGTATACCCATCTTATCAAATAGAATTTCTCCTAATTGTTTTGGGGAATTTATATTAAAAATCTGACCGGCATCTTCATAAATTTGATTTTCTAATACAAAGATTTGCTTTTCAAATTCTCTTGAAAGACGTTCCAATGCATCTTTATTAACCCTAACTCCATTTTTTTCCATTTCAAAAAGAGAAAATACAAGAGGCATTTCAATACTGTTATATAAGTCCTCCATACCAGCATTTCTAATGTCTTCTATATAGCCTTTAGATGCATCAAGGGATACATAAGCCTTAAAGCATGCATTAGCTCTTTCATCTTTTTCTTTTGAATTTACTTTTCTAAGTCTATTTAAAGCTATATCAGAAAGAATATATTCACTTCTAAGAGGGTCTAGAAGATAATCCATAATCATAATATCCCTAAACTTAGAAGAATTTTTTTCGAATAAAGTTACAATCAATTCCTTAGCATCTACAGTGGCAGTTATTTCATAACCTACATTTATTGATTTCTTTTCATCTTTATTCTTTTGCAAATGAAACTCTAAATTACCTACTACATAATCTAACATTTCCTTAATATTAAAGGCATAAATCTTAGATACTTTTTCATATAAATCTTCTAATTTGCCCAATATTTCCTCTATATCAAAGGTATCATCTTCTATTAGTAATGATGCCTTAATTACATTATCTAACTTATATGAAATAGCAACGCCTCTTAAACTAACCTGACCTGTAAAAAGTGGTAAATCAGACATTTCATCAAAATAAAAAGAAAATCCTATTTCAGAAACTTCTTTAATTTTCTCAAAGAAAGCATTTATACTTTCTTTTCCTTTTACTTCATCAAAGAAAGGAAAAACATCTGTAGTTGATTCATTCACCTGTTCTTTCGTGGCAAATCTTGGTAATAATTTCTTAAAGCCTAAATTTTCAAAAACTTCATAGGCAGACTTGGTATATATATTACCAAGTTTTGAACTATCTAAATTCACATCAATATCCGCATGTAATTCTATAGTTGCAAGCTTTTTACTTAAAACTGCATTTTCGTAATCCATTTGGAGAAGGTTAGCAACTCTTGCAGGATTAATCTGATTAATGTTTTCATAAGCATTTTCAATAGAATGGAAAGAAGTTATAATTTTAGTAGCAGTTTTCTCGCCAATACCTTTTACTCCCGGTATATTATCTGCCGTGTCACCCATAAGTGCCTTTAAATCTATAAATTCTTTAGGAGTAACTTGGTATCTATTAAAAACATCATTTGCAAAGTAGTTCTCAACAGTTGTTCCGCCCATTTTAGTTTTAGGAATGCGAATTTCAACTTTTTCTGTTGCTAATTGTAATAAATCCCTATCTCCACTAAAAACAACTACATCCATGCCTTTTTCTTCACAGGATACTGATAAAGTACCAATTAAGTCATCAGCTTCAAGACCAGCCTGTTCCAAAATAAATATGCCCATTGAAGTTAAGACTTCATGTATAAGATCTACTTGTTCCCTTAATTCCGGGTCCATAGGTTTTCTAGTTCCTTTATAAGCATCATACATTTTATGTCTAAATGTAGGTGCATGAACATCAAAAGTAACGATTAAATTATCAGGCTTTTCTTCATCTAAGATTTTAAACATCATAGTTAAAAATCCATATACTGCCCCTGTAGGAACACCATCTCTATTAGTTAGTGCCGGTAAGCCATAATATGCTCTATTTAAAACGCTATGTCCATCTATCAATACTATTTTACTCAATATTTTTCTCCTTATAAATAGTTGAACTTTATACTAAATAATAATACTATTACAAATATTTAAATCTAAATCTGCTAAAAAACATTTGCAATAAATATTTAAAAAACCATTTTATTCCTTAGGGACATTATCTAGTTTTACCAGACATCAGTCTTTTTATAGTTTCCTCAAGGCACATAAAAGCTAGGCTTGGATCATCTATATCTTTTACTGTCTCTTCCATTGGGCACATACCTGTTTCAGTTCTATTATGTATAAAAGGAACTTTATTATCATAACTATAAGGAATACCTTTTTCATCTAAAATCTTCATTGCTGTTTCACTCATTACAATTCCATGAACATATACTGCTTCACCAAGAATTGACATTAAGGCAGCTGCCTTACCAACCACTGTATCAATAATACATAAATCCTTAAAAGCATGTTTATCTAATCTAAGATGAGTCATTAAAGGCTTAATTCCTATACCTTTTTCTTCAAATTTTATATTACCCTTTATATCCATTACAATACATGAAAGATCCTTTTCATTTAATCTTTCAATGGTTCTATTTAATATATCTTTATTCATAATACCTCTCATAAATCTTTCTAAATAATCAATATCTTTTATTTGTTACTGTCCTTTTCAATAGTTAATCCTGCACTTTTTAAAATAATATAAATGGAGGGCACAACAATAAGTTGAACTAACATTCCAGGGGCTCCGGCAATCATTTCGCTAATAAAAGCAGAGGCTCCAATAAAGCCTGAGTCTATATGAAAAACATATAAGCCAATAACTATAGCAACACCATAAATAATTCTTCCAATAATTAATGCTAAAATAAGATTAATATATATATTCACTTTATTTTTTAATATACCAATTATAAAAGCAAAAGCCACTAACTCAATAATCATAAAATATAACTTTGGTGCAGGTGGCATGCCGGTAAAAATACTAGAAATAACCGGTGATAAAAAGCCAACTACAACTCCAACAAAAGGTCCGCAAATAATACCTGCTAATAGAACCGGAATATGCATAGGAAGCAAAACTATTCCCATAGCTTGACCAAAAATATGAAATATCTGAGGTAATAAAACTCCAAGAGCTGTTAAAATCCCACCGTAAACAAGTCTAAGTGTCATGTCTTTTCTTTCTGTAGCTACCATATGTCTCCTTTTCAAGTCTAAATACCTTAATTAATAATCTCAAATAATTTTTCTCTATAGTTTCTCTATCAAAAATTTACAACTAAATAATTATACCATAAATATATTATTTCCATAGAACAATTTCATATTATTTTAGAAGATTTTATCCTTAAGTATCCATATTCAAATATTAAATTTTCTTCTAAAAATATAAAAAATAATATAGCAAATTTAATTCCAAAAGTAATCCTTAATATTAATCTGAATATTTTCTACTTCCTTATAAATATTTATTTCCGGTATAAATGCTATGGTGAATTTTAAATCTAACTTTTTCCCCTGCTCAAAATCTGAAGCTATTTTTTCATTAAAATTATCTTTTAAATCCTCCAAAAATCTATCACCATCTGTAAAAAATATTCCCGTAAAATATGTATTTGTATCATCTTTTAAATTAAATCTAATAACATTTCTATTTGTACCAAGAATTTTCCCTGATACTATTTGTGCAGTTCTATTTACAAAAACTGGCTTAGAATTCCCTTTTCCAAAGGGTTCTAACAGGCTAATCTGGTGAACTAATTCTTTACTAATATATCTAAAACCTAGTTCCATATCCAAATAAATTTTTTCTTTTAAATCTTCTTCTGTTAAATCTTCATTTGCATTAAGGCTATTTCTAAGATTATCTATATTCTCCGGTAAAAGGCTTAAGCCTGCCGCTAATTTATGACCTCCAAATTTAGTCATTAGGTCTGATACCTTTACCAATTCTTCAAATAAATTATAGCTTTCAATTGACCTTCCTGAACCTTTGACACCGTCTCTTGAGTTAGTCAAAACAATTGTTGGTTTATAATACCTATCTTTTATCTTTCCTGCTACTATTCCGGCAACACTTTCATTTGCATCAGGTATATAAACTACAAGAACATTATCCTTATTGTAATTCTCTTTTTCTATAATTTCTACGGCTTCTTTATAGGCAGTTTCAGTTAGTTCTTTTCGTTCATTATTTAGTTCTACTAATTCATTTGCAATTTTAGATGCTTCATTTTCATCGGAAGATAGGAATAATTTAAGGGCAACTTTAGCAGATTCTAATCTTCCACTTGCATTTATACATGGACCAATAATAAATCCTAAATGATATGGATTAATCTTATCTTTTTCAATTCCAGTTGCCTTAATTAATGCATTTAATCCAATATTTTCAGTTTTACGAATTCTGTTTAATCCTTCTTTTACAATAATCCTATTTTCATTTTGCAAATCTACAATATCGCAAATAGTTGCAATTGCACAATTTTCAATTAAGTCATAAAACTCTGATAAATCAAAGCCCATGGTTTCTGCTAAGGCTAAAACAAGTTTATATGCCACTACACAACCGCAAATATTTTTATCTGGATAAACATCATCTTTTTGTTTTGGATCTATTACAGATATGCTATCTCCCGGAAATATATCCTCTTGAACTTCATGATGATCTGTTACAATTACATCAATCCCTAAAGATTTTGCTTTCTCTATTTCTTTTTTACCTGCAATACCATTATCACAAGTTATAATAAGGTCAATATTATCCTTATATGCTTTATCTATTAAATTAAGGGATAAGCCATAACCATCTAGGTGTCTGTCAGGAATATCAAAACTAACCATTCCGCCTAGTCTAGTAAGTCCTGCCACTAAAACATAGGTAGAATTAACTCCATCTGCGTCATAATCACCAATAACTCGTATTAAACTTCCATCATCAATTGCTTCAAGAATTCTATCTACTGCTTCTTCCATTCCTAAAAGTAAAAACGGACTATACATATCTTTAATCTGTCCATTAAGATACCTTTCAATATCCTCATCTGAAATAATATCCCTATTTCTAATTAAAGAAGCAAGTCTTTTATCAATATGAAACTTCTCACTTATATGGTCAAAATCAGCACCTTTTCTTTTTAAAATCCACTTTTTCATCTACAATTTCCTTATTAAAGATTTTTTTAATAACTAACTCAATAATATTTATATTAAATCCACTAGTTATATTTTCCATGAAATATTTCAATACATAATTTCAACAAAAATATCTTTAGTACCTCTTTTACTATATTTTTTTAATTTTAATTTCTATATAGAAAACACAAAACGGAAGGAACAGTCCTTCCGTTTATATTTGTTATTATTTGTTATTATTTTTTAGATACAAGTTTAGTTCTCATCCAATGCCATAATGGTGCAGTAATAAATACTGAAGAATAAGCTCCCCAGGCAATACCAATCATAAGTGGCATTGCAAATTCTTTAATATCCTTAACTCCTAAAATATAAAGAACAGCAACCATAATGAATGTTGTTAAGTTAGTATATATTGAACGAGTAAGAGTATCTGCAACACTTGTATTTACAAGTTCCTCAATGTCAGTATTTCTATTTTTAACTCGTAACTTCTCACGAATTCTATCAAATATAACAATAGTTGCATTAATAGAATAACCAACAATAGTAAGAACTACCGCTATAAATGTTCCACCAACTAATATCCTACTTACAGCATAGAAAATGATGATAATACTTACATCATGTAAAAGAGCAATTACGGCACTAGATGCGAAACGAATATCCTTAAATCTAAACCATATATATAGTAACATGAAGATAGCTGCAATAATAAGAGCTGTAACAGCATCTCCTCTCATTTCGCTACTAATAGTTGAACTAATATTTTCTGCCGTGATTTTATTCTTGTCAACTTTAAAGCTTTTAACTAAGGCAGAATTAAGTTTCTCTCTTTTAGCTAAGCTTAATGTAGTTGTTTTAATTACTACTGAATTACCGCCGGCAACTTTTTGAACTTGAATGTTCTTAGTATTTGTAGCTTCTCTAACAACCGGAACAACCTTTTCATCTAATTGTTCAATTGTATAATCTTTCTTCATATCAACTGTTGTTGAAGTACCACCAACAAATTCAAGACTATATGCAAATGCTCCTCTTCCTTTTGCTTCGTTAAAACCTAAGAAAGCAAAACCTGCAACCATTACAATTATTGAAAAAGTAAAGAATATTTTTCTATGTTTAACAAAATTAAAACTCTTCTTTTCTTTAAGTGGTTTAAAGTAAAGCGATGGTTTTCTAATGCCAATTGCATAGAAAGCATATACTATCATTCTGGTAATAACTAAGGCTGTAAACATGGAAATGATAATACCAATTGCCAATGTTTGAGCAAATCCCTTAACAGTTCCTGAACCTTTAATCCAAAGAACAGCAGCAGCTATAAGTGTAGTTACATTACCATCTACGATAGCTGACATAGCCTTATGGAAACCTTCTTTAAGAGCGACCTTAGGTCCTTTTCCTGCAGACATCTCTTCTTTAACCCTTGCAAATATAATAACATTGGCATCTACTGCCATACCAATACTAAGGATAATACCGGCAATACCTGGTAATGTAAGAGTTAAATCAAAAGCATTTAATGTTAAAAGTACTAATCCTACATAAATTAAAAGAGCTAAACTTGAAGCAAGTCCAGGAACTAAATAAACAAAGCACATGAATAAGAATACTAAAGCTAAACCAATTGCACCTGCCTCTAAACTTGTAGAAATAGCATGACTACCTAATTGAGCACCTACAACATTTGATTGTAACTCATTAAGTTCAAGTTTTAATCCACCAATACGAATTGATGAAGCAAGATCTTCTGCCTCTTTATATGTAAAATCACCTGTAATCTGTGCTTGTCCGCCAGTTATGGCATCATTAACAGTAGGTGCAGATATAACCTTTCCATCATAAACAATAGAAATAGTTTTTCCCTTATTTGCTGTTGTAGCTGTTGCAAATTTAGTTGTACCAGATTTAGTTAAATCAAGAGAAACTATATAAGTCTTGTTCTTCATGTCATCTTGAGAAGTTTCGGCTTTTGCAGACTTAACATCAGTTCCTTTTAACACAACGTTTCCAGACTCATCTTTAAATTCTAGAGATCCTGGTTTTCCAAGTTCGTCAAGGATTTTATTGGCATCTGTTACGCCTGGTATTTCAATAGAAATACGGTTGTCACCTTCCTGATATACAGAAGCTTCTGTACTATATTGTTCAACACGCTTTTGAAGTTTGTAGATTGTATCAGCCATATCCTCTTTCGATGGATGCTTGTCATTCTTAACTTCATATGTGATACTTACACCACCTGCTAAATCAAGTCCTAATTTAATATTCTTAGCAGCACCTGTTCCTTTTTTTCCAAATCCTACCGCAGTTGTAAAAACTAAAAGCCCTAAAATAACAAAGGCTAAGATTAAGGATAGAATACCTTTCTTTTTGTTCATAACTTTTCCTTCCAAAATACATATGTTTTTTATTTTACTTGAAGAATTATTTTATATAAAATCATTCTTAATTATCTTAAATATCATATAAGCTTACAGATATAAAACTAGAAAATATAATAGTTTAACACCAATTATCAAGTTTACAAATTTTGTAAAGATTATATCTGTTCATGAAGAATTTTTTTACTTCATAAAGTTCATATCATAACAACGATTTTATATTATAAACTATATATAAACTAAAATGCAAGTGAAATCAAAAATTATACGAATTTATTCTTAATAATTGTCCTTTTTTAATTTTTTTCAAATAAGTAGCATATTTTTAATGTTCTAAAACATAAATATGTATTTTATTTGCAAAACACATTTAAAAATATTACTCTTCTACTGTCTTAGCTATTTTCATCATAATTGCATTCTCAACACGTTTTCTTTCCATTTGGCAACCAATATCATAACAATCGTTTAGACCTTCACCATATTGATGAGCATTGGCAGCACAACCACCACTACAATAGAACTTAGCAAAACAATCATTACACTTAGGTTTAGTGAAAACATTGCAAGAACGAAACTTATCAGCTATTTCAGGATGAGTAATTCCTTCTTCAACATTTCCCATAAGATAATCATCCTCTCCTACAAATTGATGACAAGGATATAAATCTCCCCAAGGTGTTACAGCTAAATATTCTGTAGCGGAACCACAACCTGAAAGACGTTTAGATACACAAGGTCCACCATTTAAGTCAATCATATAGTGGAAGAATGTAAAACCTTTTCCTTCTTTTTCTCTTTCTAACATGATTTCAGATAATCTATCATACTCATCAAATATTTTAGGTAAATCTTCTTCTCGTATAGAATAGTCGTTTTCTAAGTCTGTAACAACCGGCTCCATACTTAGTTGATCAAATCCTAAGTCTGCAAATGTAACAACGTCATTTGCAAAATCTAGATTATTACGTGTAAATGTTCCACGAACATAATACTTTTTATCACCACGTTTTTTAATAAGATTCTGGAATTTTGGAACTATATAGTCGAAGCTACCTTGTCCATTTCTAAATGGCCTCATTTTATCGTTAATTTCTTTACGACCATCTAAACTTAAAACTACATTATCCATTTCTTTATTAATGAAATCATCTATTTCATCATTAAGAAGCACTCCATTTGTAGTGATTGTAAATCTAAAATGCTTATTGTACTTATCTTCTAAACTTCTACCATATGCAACAATTTCTTTAACTACATCAAAATTCATTAGTGGCTCACCACCAAAGAAGTCAACTTCAAGATTATGACGATTGCCAGAATTAGCAATAAGAAAATCTATTGCTTTTTTCCCTACTTCACTACTCATTAAAGCACGTCTACCATGATATTCACCTTCTTCAGCGAAACAATATTTGCAAGCTAGATTACAATCATGGGCAATATGAAGGCATAAGGCTTTAACTACAGTTTTTCTTTCCTTAATCTGAGGTATAAGTTCTGTATAACTATCTTCAGTAAAAAGCTTTCCTTCTTCCCAAAGAGTTTTAACCTCACTAATTGCATCTAATATATCTTTCTCATCATAGGTATCAGATAATTCATCTAACACTTCTTCCTTAAGACTTTTCTTTTCTAAATCAGTGCTTGCATTTATCTCTTCTTCGTCATATAGCCAACTAATAACAGCTATTACGTCAAAAGCTGTATCATCTACTAAATGTACTGCACCACTATCTACGTCTAAAACAATATTATATCCATTGCTTTTATATTGATAAACCATAATTTCCTCATTTCTATTGCAAATATTTACCCAACTCAAATTATTTTAAATCAATTTTTATATTAATATTAAAAAATCAGAGCTGTAACTATCTTTCATCTTAAAGTATCACCTACTTCAAAAGATAATTTTTAACTTTTTTATAACTTTATTAATCTACAGTCTAGAAAAAAGAGCCCGACGACACGGACTCTTTAATATAATGAAATCAAATGATTATTTGTTCTCGCAAGTTTGATTTCCTACAGTACAAGATGTCTTACATGCTGATTGACAAGAAGTTTGACATTCTCCGCAGCCACCTTTTTTAACTGTATTTTTATATGTATCCTTTGTAATTGTTTTTACGTGTTTCATTAATATTTCCTCCTAACAATTGATTTAGAAATTATAACACAAATATTAAGTTGGTACAATAATTAATTGGCATACTCATAAATTTTATCTGTGAAAATCAAACGCCTTCTTTTGATTTTCTATTGTTTGGCTTACTCTTAAATTTTATCTGTGAAAATCAAACGCCTACCTCACATTCGCTTTCGCTCATGTTTCGGTAACGTTTGATTTTCCAATCAATATAAATTATAAAACACAGCCTTACAAAACAAGTTTTGACAGCTGTGTTTTAAATTTATATTACAGATAAAATTTATTCGCCTACATCATTCCCATGCCGCCACCGCCTGCTGGCATTGCTGGGGTTTCTTCTTTAATTGTAGCTACAACTGACTCTGTTGTTAGAAGTGTTGCTGCAACTGATGTTGCATTTTGAAGAGCTGAACGTGTAACTTTGGCTGGATCAAGTATTCCACTTGCAACCATATCAACATATTCTTCTTTAAGAGCATCAAATCCAATTCCTGCTTTTGATGCTTTAACTTTATCAATAATTACTGAACCTTCAAGTCCTGCATTATTTGCAATATGGAATATAGGAGCTTCAAGTGCCTTAAGTACAACTGCAGCACCTGTTTTTTCATCTCCTTCAAGTTTAGAAATTAATTTTTCAACCTGTTTAGATGCATGAATATAAGCTGAACCACCACCTGCAATAATTCCTTCTTCTACTGCGGCACGTGTAGCTGCTAAAGCATCTTCCATACGAAGTTTAGCTTCTTTCATCTCTGTTTCTGTAGCGGCTCCAACACGAATTACTGCAACTCCTCCTGCAAGTTTAGCAAGACGTTCTTGAAGTTTTTCTCTATCAAAGTCAGAAGTTGTTTCTTTAATCTGCTTTTTAATTTGATTAATTCTATCAGAAATAGCTTCTTTATCTCCAAGACCATCAACGATAATTGTATTTTCTTTTTGAACCTTAACTGATTTAGCTTGGCCAAGTTGATCCATAGTTGTTTCTTTTAAGTCTAAGCCAAGTTCTTCAGTTATAACTGTTCCACCTGTAAGAATAGCTATATCTTGAAGCATTTCTTTTCTTCTATCACCATATCCAGGAGCTTTAACTGCTACTACATTAAAGGTACCACGAAGTTTATTAAGAATAAGAGTTGTAAGGGCTTCTCCTTCAACATCTTCAGCAATAATTAAAAGCTTTGCTCCAGATTGAACAATTTGCTCAAGAACTGGAAGAATTTCTTGAATATTACTAATTTTCTTATCTGTTATAAGAACGTAAGGATTTTCAAGATTAGCTTCCATCTTATCCATATCAGTTGCCATATATGCACTAATATAACCTCTGTCAAATTGCATACCTTCAACTAAATCTAATTCAGTAAGCATTGTTTTTGATTCTTCGATTGTTATAACACCATCATTGCTAACTTTTTCCATTGCATCAGCAACCATAGAACCGACTTCATCAGAACCTGCAGAAATAGAAGCAACGTTAGCAATTTGTTCTTTTCCTTTTACCTTACTTGACATTTTTGCTATAGCTTCTACAGCAACATCAGTGGCTTTTTTCATTCCTTTTCTTAGAATTATAGGATTAGCTCCGGCTGCAAGGTTTTTAATTCCTTCATGTACCATTGCTTGTGCTAAAACAGTAGCTGTTGTTGTACCGTCACCTGCTACATCATTTGTCTTAGATGCAACTTCTTTAATTAATTGAGCACCCATATTTTCAAATGAATCTTCAAGTTCAATTTCTTTAGCAATTGTAACACCATCATTTGTAATTAGTGGTGCACCAAAGCTTTTATCTAAAACAACATTACGACCTTTTGGTCCAAGTGTTACTCTTACTGTATTTGCAAGTTGATTAACTCCTGATTCAAGAGCAGCTCTTGCTTCTGCTCCATATTTTATTTCTTTTGCCATTTATAATTTCCTCCTGTAAAAAGTTTTATGAGAAGATATCTCATATTGAAGATTATTAACTTCAATTAATTTACTTTGAAAGCTTAACTTATATTTAGTCCTCTATAATTGCAAGAATATCATCTTGTTTAACAATGATTAATTCTTCATCTTCAATTTCAACATTTGTTCCTGAATACTTTGAAAATATAACTAACTGACCTGGTTTAACCTTCATTTCTACTTGTTTTCCATCTACCATACCACCTGGACCTACTGAAATAACTTCAGCTTGTTGTGGTTTCTCTTTTTCTTTTCCCGGTAATACAATACCAGACTTTGTTACTTCTTCTGCTATAAGTTGTTTTAATACAACTCTGTCACCTAAAGGTACTAACTTCATAATTAATTCCTCCTAATCTATCTATTAGCACTCAGCAAAAAAGAGTGCTATTAATTTATAAATTAATGTAACACTCTAGAGTTTTAAAGTCAATATGAACTTTTATATGTCATAAATTCTTCACATAAGAATTAGTTATTTGATTGCAAACAATCCAATATTTTTAGTTTTTTAGATTTAAATAAACAAACCTTTTATATATTCAAAGAAGTTTTTATCGTATATAAACACCATTCTTAATATGAAAATTTATAATTGAACCTTTTTTATCATTAAAACGTTCAACAACATTACCTAAATAAACCTCATTGTTAGTGCCAGTCTCTATAGTCACTTCATAAATTGCATCTTGGGCAATAGAAGCAAGGTCCTTTTTCTCAATTTGAAATGAGATATTTTCTTTTTCCTCATCAAGATCTAAAACTTTAGCTTTATAAGCCATAGGATTAACAATCATATCAACAGCTAAAGCTTCTTTCATTTTAATTATTGCTCTATCTCCTGTTTCCAAAAATATCCCTCCATATCTATTTCATATGAGACTTTTTAATTTGTTCAAGCTCTGGGAATAAATAGTTATTAACAACTTTAATATAAGTTCCCTTCATTCCGGAAGAACGAGATTCAATTACATTTGCACTTTCAAGCTTCCTTAGGGCATTTACAATTACTGAACGAGTAATACCGGCTCTATCTGCCACCTTACTTGCAACAATAGTACCTTCGTTTTTACTAAGTTCATCAAAAATATAAATAATAGCTTCTAGTTCAGAATAAGACAATGTGCTGATTGCAGATTG